>JAIOTM010000275.1 GCA_021106755.1 Candidatus Cloacimonadota bacterium
TAATTGTAACGCCAGAACAATAAATAATCCTGTTATGATAATCGAAGTAGCGGGAGTTTTGAATTTTTTACTGACTTTGCCCATAGCTTCAGGAAGAAGATTGTCTCTGCTTAAAGCTAATGGGTAGCGAGACGCTGCCATTATTCCGGCATTAGCAGTTGTGATAAACGCTATTAGCGCGGCAATAGAGAGAATGATAAAGCCTGGGGTTCCAGCGATGTTTTTTGCCGCGTCCGCTATCGGAGTAATTGAGTTAGTAAGTTTATGCGCGGGAAGAATTCCGACGGTCACAATAAGAATCAGAGTATAGATTATCGTTACTGTTATCACGGAAACAATCATGCCGAGAGGAATGTTTTTTTTGGGATTTTTTACTTCTTCAGAAATGCTTGCGACTTTCAATAATCCGCCAAAAGAGATGAAAATAAAACCAGCCGAAGCAAATACCGAACTCATACCTTCTGGAATAAAAGGAGAAAAATGAGATGTATCTATTTTAGTAAACCCAAAGATGATATATATTACCATAAGGAATAATAATCCTGAAACCAACGATACCTGAAATTTCGCAGCCTCTTTTACTCCAATCAAATTCAATAATACAAAGAAAACGCAAACAAGAATTGAAGTAATAAATACTGGAAATCCGGTAACAAGAAAAACTATCTCGGAAATACCAAATATAGCAAACGCGCTTTTTAACGAAAGGGCGAACCAACTGAAAAAGCCTGAAATAGTTCCGATTAGTGGACCAAAACTCCTGTTGATATAGAAATAGTCACCGCCAGCTTTAGGCATTGCCGTAGAAAGCTCAATAATACTGAAAACACCTATCAGGGCAAGAACCCCGGCAAGAAAATAGGAGATAAATACTGCCGGTCCGGTTCGGGCGAAGGCAAGTCCGGGTAAGATGAAAATCCCGGAGCTTATCATAGAGCCAGTTGCGATGCTGAATACATCGTAGAAATTCAGCCCCTTTTTAAGTTTCATTTCTTTTTTTTCCTCTGATTCAAATTATATTGGTTCATTCTGTATAGTCAATATAAACATTTTTAGAAGTATTCCCCAGATATTCTTCTTTATTCTTCGACTTGAACCCGCATAATGAGTTAAATGGAATAATAATCTCAGTAAATAATAAATGAGATTGCCCATTGTCGGGATTAACCGTAAAACATTTAGTCAACTTTCGGAGAAAAACACCGGATAGAAGCAAAAGACAATTGTAACACGTGAAAATTATAAACGGGTATTTCTGAATGACTGAAAAGTACCCACAAACAATTGTGAAAAAGCGAGAATCTTTTGCTTGCCATATACTCAGCTATTTGATATTTTTACGTATGTAAATACGAGCTATAGAAGATTTTTAGTAACAGAATGGCGACAGGGAACTGAAAAGGAGCAACAGTATGGAAAAGGAATCTATCGCGTATTGCGGACTCAATTGCGAACGTTGTCAGCACAATTTCGCAGACATCAGGGACAAAGCTAATGCCTTAGTAGAAGCGATGAATAAGGTAAACTTCTCAGAAGTGGCTAAGGTCATCCCATTTATGAACTCAAAGTACAAGAACTTCATGAAAATAATCAAGTTTCTCAATAGTGAATGTCCCGGTTGCCGTGAAGGAGGCGGGAATCCTTTTTGTGGCATCAGGAAGTGCGCGAAAAAGAAGGAATACTTTACTTGTGCCGAGTGCAAGCAGTTCTGCAAACGATTCAACATGCTTTTTCGTGTCCACACAGATAACGAGATACAGAACAACATAGAGCAAATTAAGAAAGAAGGTATCGACAAGTTTGTTGAAACCAATTGAATTTGTCGCTTCACGTGAATTGCGTGAGGTTTTCTCAAGATTATACTGCTCTTGGTTTTAGTTAACTGTCTCAGAACTTGACATATTACGCGACACAAATAAAAAAACGCAGGATTTCATTATTTTCCTTGTCTTGAGAAATAAAATAGCTAAAGCGTAAAAATCCAGGAGGCTTCCATGTTCAGGTTAGGAATCATGCTATTGTTTGTTTGTCTGACAATTACGCTGTTAAACGCGCAGGATTTTTATGATATTAATACAATCAATACCGTCGAGATTAGTTTTGAGCAGGACGATTGGGAACACATTCTACATATCTTCCAACTATTAGGAAATGACGAGCGATTAACTGGAACAGCTACTATAAATGGCGTTGTGTTCGACAGCGTAGGGGTTCGATATAAGGGAAACAGTTCATATTCTCCGCATCATGCTAAAAATCCATTTAATATTAAACTGGATTATATAATTGATAATCAGTTACTGGGAAATTACGGAACTCTGAAACTATCGAATGGTTTCAAAGACCCTACATTTATTCGCGAAGCTCTCAGCTACGAAATAGCCCGGAACTATATGCCTGCCAGTAAATCCAATTTTGTAAACCTTTACATCAATGGGGTGTTAATTGGCTCGTACGCGTCGAATCAGGATGTTGATAAACATTTCATGAGCAGTCATTTCAATTGTAACAATCAAACCCGGATAAAAGGTGAATTGAATTACGCCGGAAACAATGTTGTCGTGTGGGATTACATAGACGCGGATTCATCATCCTATCACAATTTTTACGAGTTGGAATCTGACTACGGCTGGGAAGACCTGATAAATTTTTTAGATACATATAACAATAATTCCTCTAACATGAATACAGTACTCAACGTTGACTCTCACCTTTGGTTTCTCGCTTTCCAGAACTTGTTAGTAAATCTGGATTCACCAATCAACTTTGGGCATAATTACTACTTATTTCAGGACAATTCGAATAGGTTTAATCCTGTTCTTTGGGATTTGAATGAAAGCTTTGGAGTATTTACTCATCTTCTGACCGGGGAACAATTAGACACCACTCAACTCCAGAATCTCGACCCGCTGTTGTTCTTAACTCATCCCAATTACCCGATTATCGGTCGTGTGCTTTCTATTGCCGAAAATCAGAGGAAATACGTTGCTCATATGCGGACTATTATTGATGAGTGTTTCGTGAATGGCTGGTATGAGACAAGAGCAAATGAACTTCAGGATATTATTGAAAACGACCTTATAAATGATTCAAACAGGTTTTATTCCATGAACGACTTTGAAACCAATGTTACCGATTTAATTTACGTTCAAACCGGTCCCGGTGGTTATCAACCATTGATAGGAATAACTTATCTAATGGAAGCCCGGATTACTTATATTCTAAACACAGCTATTTTTCAGGGAGTTATACCATCAATTTCGGAAATTGCCCATGCACCGGAAACTTGCGAACCCGGCGATACGATTTTCTTAACCGCAAGAGTTGAAGATGCCGTTACGGCAACCCTCGGATACCGTCAAAACGAAAACTGTCCATTCACACAAATAGAGATGGCAGACGATGGCGCGCATGGAGACCAAGCTGCTGGTGACGGAATTTATGGAGCTTCTTTCGAATTGACATACGGTAACCTGCAATACTATATTTACGCGGAGAATCAGGATCAGGGAATTTTCTCTCCAGAACGGGCAGAATATGAATATCATCAGCTTGAAGTAACAGCTCCCACGGGAAACATCGTCATCAACGAAATAAACTACCATTCTTCGGATGATTTCAATACGGAAGACTGGATTGAGTTGTATAATCCAGAGTCAGAGACTATTGATATCTCCGGGTGGCAATTCATGGATGAAAATGATGACCACGTTTTTGTTATTCCAGATAATACTGAGCTTATATCTAATGGATTTCTTGTCCTTGTGCAGAACACAGAACTATTTACCAGCTTGTTTCCCGGAGTTGACAACTTTTTAGGCGACATCGGCTTCGGTTTCAGCGGTGGCGGAGAACTTCTCCGACTTTTCGACGCGAATAGTGATTTAATTGATTATGTTGAGTATAGCGACACCTCTCCCTGGCCAACAGAACCGGATGGCGGCGGAGCTTCGTTAGAGTTAATCAATCCGCTTTCGGATAACGCATTGCCGGAAAGCTGGGTAGCTTCGAATGATTATGGTTCACCGGGAATGGCAAATGAGCTTTCAATTGACGAGGAGCTTGTTTCGGTACGACCAATTCAACTTTCCGTATATCCCAATCCGTTCAATCCCCGTACTACAATTTCTTTTTCTGTAATAAACCAACCTGATTACATTGATGTTTCTATCTATAATATTCGGGGACAACATGTTGTTTGTCTGCTGAAAGACCAACTTGCCCCTGGAACCCATAAAATTCAATGGTCAGGTAAAAATGATATTAACGACAAAGTTGCCAGCGGAATATACTTTGCCTGCGTCCAATCAGCAAATCATGGCAAGGCTGTTAAAAAGATTATGCTTCTGAAATAGTGATAATCATCTGCGATTTAAAAAATGTAAAACAATGGGTGATACTGGATTCGAACCAGTGACCTCTTCGATGTCACCGAAGCACTCTAACCAACTGAGCCAATCACCCGATTAGGACATGAACAAAACATCGAAACACGATTTCATTGTCAATTAAAATATAGAGGAGCAAGGTTATCCCACTTTGGAAATTATTAGTTTTTATCCTGAAAATATCCACAATCTGCCTTTATCATATTTCATAACTAATCTTTCCGACTTGATTTAACGTCATATATATCATAGAATAACATCAAAATAAGCCTTTACAGAAAAACCTCGTATCTTATTGTTGTTCATAAGGTTAATCCGTAACCTGAATAACAAAAAACACGAGGATAACGATGAATAAGATATATCGTCAAGTAAAATTGTCAAGCGTTGGAACAAAAAATATTTCAGTGCTTTTTAAAACATTTCGCTTAGAGAGTATTTTATTTACTGGGAGCATTAAAATTAGGAGAAGGATTTTTATTGACTTCCACTCTTTGGGGTTCACAGTCTGTATTGTAAACTCGTCGATAACGATAATAATTCTTCATTCGTTCCTTTGATACAATTCGGATATTTCCAAACTGTACTGAACTAGGTGGTTGAATATAATCATGTTTTTTTTCTTCCCCGACATGATTTTCGATCAGTTCTCTAATAGATTCTTCGTTCTCATCAGTAACCACAAAATACGAAAAACTCAACCCTAATGAATGTCTCTTCTGAAATCTTGCCTTTACATAACCTGTCATTACAGCATTGTCGGTTAGCAACATTTCTCGTGGACCCTTGTCTTCTAAATAACGTACCGGTTGTTTCATTTTGTGCGTCAGCAGATCAAATAGCTTCTGTTGATTAATTGTCATTCTATTAACTACAAGATGAACTTTGTCACCGGATTTGTAACCAGTTCTTGCTTTATTAATTCTTGCAGAGTATTCAACTACAACTATTTCGCCTTTCTCATAAGTCAGCTTATCTGGCGAATATTTCCATTCAAATTCAACAATTGAATTCGAATTTGGATACTCATGGTTAGAAAGCCACCCAAATAATGAACACATTGAACATAGTAGTATCACGATTAGTAACGCATTTTTGGCAGTAAATAAAGCTCTCATCTTGTCCTCCTGTTTTGTTGTTAAACGTTTGCCTTAAACTATACACAATCCCTGATTCGACTCACAATTAAAATAATATTTATGAGGCAGAATGATGTCAAGTTTTCTCAGCGATGATAAAAAGAGTACTGCCGAGTCGATACTGCCGTAGAAAACCATTTTTAGAAAATCAACCTTGGTCTCATTGGACAATTCTTATTCCCGAAAACTCCAGGTAGTTCCTTCTTTTTTATCCCTGAGTTCAATACCTGTTTTGGAAAGCTTCTCTCTTATCATATCAGCCATCACAAAGTTTTTCTCCGCTTTTAACGCTGCTCTGAGATCAATGAGAATCTTCATTAACGGGTCAGTCAGTCCGGTTACAGCCAGTCGTGCCTGTATATCGCTGAAAAAACCAAGAACTTTTCCAAATTTCACTAAGATAAGAGCAAAACCTTGCCGCTCTTCTACGCTGAAATCCCGTTGGTTCTTAATCTTACGGCTCAAATCAAATAGAACTGACATAGCTTTTGCGGTATTGAAATCATCATCCATCATTTCCTGAAATTTTCTTTTATACTCATCCGCTGAATCAGTGACAACAGTTTCGCTTTGAGCAAAATCCAGATAGCGAATATCCTGTAAAGCATCGTAGAAGTTATTGACAGCTACTTTGGCTTCTTCTAACAATTCAGGGGAATACTCAATTGGGCTTCGGTAGTGTTTAGAAAGAAAGAACGTGCGAATTGTTTCCGCGTCAAACTTCTCGAAAACATCGCGAGTTAAAAGAAAATTATCGAGGCTTTTCGACATCTTCTCACCCCGCATATTCAGAAAACCACCGTGCATCCAGTAATTCACCATTGGCTTTGTTTGCAGGGCGTTTGCCTGAGCAAGCTCGTTTTCGTGGTGCGGAAACAGCAAATCAATTGCTCCGCCGTGGATGTCAAACGTTGCTCCAAGCAAATCACGGGACATAACCACGCACTCGGTATGCCATCCCGGACGCCCCTCACCCCAGGGACTTTTCCATTTTGGCTCACCTGGTTTGGAGCGTTTCCACAAAGTGAAATCGGCTGGGTTTTGCTTGTCTGTGTTCTTATCCACCCGTGCTCCCACTTTCTGCTCTTCGGTTTTTCTGCCGGAAAGGCGACCATATTCGGAAGATTTGTTAACCGAGAAATAGACATCGCCATTGACTTCATAAGCAAAACCAGCAATTTCAAGTTCACGAATCAGCTTTATCATCTGTCCAATATACTTGGTTGCGAGAGGTTGATGCGTGGGAGGTGTCAGTCCTAATTTAGCAGTATCCTTCAGAAAGGCTTCTATATATTTGGCAGCGACATCTGTAGCCGGAATCCCCTCTTGTATCGACTGATTGATAATTTTGTCGTCAATATCGGTAATATTCTGGACGTATGTAACATCATAACCTCTGTACTCAAGATATTTTCGCACAACATCAAAAAACAGAAACGTGCGGGCGTTGCCGATATGAAAATAATTGTAAACGGTAGGTCCACAAGCATACATCTTAACACTCCCCGCTTCGAGGGATATAAATTCTTCCTTTTTTCTGGTCAGGCTATTATAAATCTGAATCAAATTTCTCTCCATTATCTTGTGCTCTGATGATAGAAATCACCGAGTCTCCATATTGTTTCTGAAACGAATAATTCCACGATAACGCGGGCATTTCCCTTTTAGAGTGTTGAACAATCAGCGTTCCGTCTGTAGCAAGTTTTCTTAACGAGAATACCATCGCAATAGAGGATTCCACCAAATTCTGCTCGTAAGGCGGGTCCATAAATATCAGGTCAAATCTGTCGATTTCTGATTTTAAGTAAGGTACAACTTTTTTTCTCAGCACAAGACAGCTTTTCCGGCAGTCAAGCATTTCCACATTCCGCCGCATTGCTACATTAGCCTTGTGGGACAGGTCAACCAGCACCGCTTTTCCTGCTCCTCTGCTCAAAGCTTCAAATCCAAGAGAACCACATCCGGCGTAGAGGTCAAGAACCGATGAACCTTCCAATTCATCTAACTTAGTAAAAATAACCTCTTTGAGAAAATCCGTAGTAGGACGTGTGCGATTATCGTGCACAGAGAATAGCTTTCGCTTTTTATACTTGCCTGAAATAATTCTCATCGCTTTTGTCTCCCGAAATTGATTTCAAGTTGTACCGGTTTCTGCTCAAACCTGGGGCATTTAATCAGGATTACACTGGCAGGTTGCTTGCAAGGTAGAAGACAATTCCTGCACAGCTTATTTATCTCGGATTCTTTAATCTTTTTCATGGTTACTGAATACTTTCCATAGGTCTCGCAACGTCAAATTGCCTAACTGCTTACGGCTGTCTAAATGACGCTGGGCAAGATTAAGAAACTCTCCCACTGTAATTGTGAGTGGAAGCTTTATCTGCGCTTCAATTTCTTCTGAAACAGCCGACGCATCTTCCCCTGATTCTTCAAATTCTGGTTGCTGGTAGTTTTCTTCGTTCGGCTCAGATTCCTCATTTTCCGGATTCAGCTCTTTAATCAGCGGTGTCCGTGTAGTTTCCTGTTCAACTTCA
>JAIOTM010000071.1 GCA_021106755.1 Candidatus Cloacimonadota bacterium
TCAGACTGTTAAAAATAACATGATGATATTGCATCGGGAGAATCAGAAGAGGAAGAAGAAACTCAGGTTGGGCGTCAATATTGTCATAAGTCAACTGAATTATGAGGAAATTCCTGAGATTCTTGCCTTTGTTGAGGAGATAGGTTGGCAGGCAAACGTTGACATTTATAGATGGCTTTCCGCAACTCAGGTAGAAACAGATGAACTTAAAATTGCACCTTCTCAAAAACTCAGAGATGTGCTGGAAGTAGTTAAGCAGTCTCCTGTTGTCTTTATTCCTGACTGGCTTATTGATGGATACTGTGATTACCTGCTGGGAAAAACGCCTAAGTATTGTCCATATATTGATGCTCCCGGATTGGGCAGTAAGTTCTTCATTCAACCAAACGGTAACCTGAAAGTTTGTCTTGGCGAGCCGGCTGGTAATTTAATCAAACAGACTCCTGCCGAGATTTTCGCAAGTCAAGCCTGGAAAAACAAAATGGCGGAATTTAAAGCATGTACTGGATGTTGGAACACTTGCTATACACGAAATGCCCGACCAATGAAATACTTCACCGATTTTTTTATGGTTGGCAGATTCAAAAAACGCCCACAGCAAAGACATAAATATAATTACAATATCCCTGAAGAATCGACTTAGAAGTCTGTTCAGGCAATCTCCCTATTTTCTGCTTGGTTGCAATAATCCCTTGACACCAATTCTGTCCATTTCATTATTGATTATAGAAGGAGGTAACATCTATGAAGAAGATAATGATTCTGCTGGCTTTGGGGGTTATCCTTTTAGCGGGATGTACTGGTAAAAGCAATTATCAGAAAACATTCGATCACGAATCGACACCAGAATACGTTTACAAGCAAGTGCTTGGCTGGTTAGAAACGCATTCGGAAAGAGACAACGGAGCTCAGATAAGGATACTAACCCAAAGTGAAGAAACACATATCATTACGGTAAAATTCAGAGAGCCACATTCTAATGCGCTTCTTGAGAAGCTCTGGGGAGTTTATACCGGAACTATAACCATAGAAGAGGAAGAAATAACGTTTGAGTATGGCGTTATTTCCAGAGAACCAAAAGGTGCTTTGACAGTTCAGCAAACAGAAATTACACTGAAAAGCATGGAAAAAGTAACTGAAGAAATGATGGATAGTATTCGCTGATGAATCGTTTTAAAAACTTTTGCCGGAATTATTTACATTCCGGCTTTTTTCTTATCCTAATCTGTGTAATCGTTTCAGGTTTTTTACTTAGTGGTTGCGAGCTTTCCCCCAATGGCTATAAAACTGAAACAGAAAATCCAATGGAAGTGGAAGATGTGATAATGAGCATCGAAAACTGGATGTTCGAAAACAGAAATCAGGATAAGTTTACGATATCTATCGCGGATATAGATACGCTCAACCAGAAGTTGCATGGTTTTGTAATGGGTGAGTTTATGTACGAGGATATTCTGGTGGACATCTCTTGCGGTTTTACTGTTTCCGCAAAATACGAAATCATTTCGTGGGCTTTCTGGAAACCGAAAACTCCCGATTTGGACAAAATGCCCGATGAGTTGATAGATGAGTTTGAGGAATTTATCACAGATTTACCTAACCGTGTCTATTCGGCATTATCACAATTATAGATAAAGAATCGCATTTAATACCGAGTGTTGGTGCTGAGTAGTTTTGGAGTATAAATTCTGTATCTCGTAAAAAAAAATGGGGAAATACTTTTTTTTGTTTGACATGGAACTAAAGTCGATTATATTATACATTGAAAATGTGATTGCATTTAAATCAGATGCGATGATGATTATGAAAATAAACTGTGTGGAGGTACACATGAAAAGACAAGGAATTCTATTATTTGTAGCAATTCTGCTAATAGCAGGATGTTCTTCACCAACTAGAAACTCTGATGAAACAATGTACATTAGTACTAATTCGTCAGAACTTTCTTCCCGGATTACTTATGTCAACGAGCCAATCGAAGTGACAAATCTTGATGGTGAAAACCAGAGAATGGATTTAACTCTCGTTGCCGAAGTAGCTAATCCTGTTACACCACTTGCTCAGGAAATTCACGCCTCATTTGTTTTTATTCATGGCGACTTAGTTTATGTAGCCTATAACAAAATTGGTGATGAATTTGCTGGCGGAGTTGATGTTATCGATTGTTCCGATCCAACGACACCAGTCATTGTTTCTGAATTGCTTTACACAGATGCCGACATTAACGCGCTTTTTGTTGATTTCGAAGCTATTGGCGCGAATCGCAGATTGTGGCTTGGTGGAGCACGTGACCCGGTAGTTGCTAATGGTCCGGATATGGAATCTCCAGCTATCGTGGAAGAAATCATGCTTGAGAATGGACTTATTACAGTCAACTCAACTATTGATGTTTACGATGTTCCAAGTTCCTCGGTTAACGGTGTGGCTCGTTCCGCTGCTTGGCTCTACACAGCTAACGGTTACACAGATGGGGGCGCCTTCTGCTATAGCCTTGCAACATGGGATTACATGCAAGAAGTCGAATCAGACCGTTATGATGGTGCTAAATTCGCGGCTATTGACGGAATATGGAACCA
>JAIOTM010000232.1 GCA_021106755.1 Candidatus Cloacimonadota bacterium
CGCGCTTCTTAACAGGCACAAGCTCAATAAGATTGCGGGGACAGGCTGTAACGCAAGCACCGCAAGCAGTACATTTCTCTTTAGAAATAATCCTCATTCCATTTTCATCAATAGTAAAGGCATCAAACAGGCAGGCTTCAACGCAATCGTTTTGCCAGACGCATCCATAGTTGCAAAGGTTAGGACCCCCCGAAAGTTGAATTGCTGCCTGACAGGTAGGAATACCATCGTATTCAAAGCGGAAGTAGGTGTTGTTGATGCCACCGCTCTGGCATTTTATCAGGGCAATCTTTTTATCTGCCGTACTGGCTTCCATTCCCATGATTTCAGCTATTTTAGCGACGCACTCATCTCCGCCAGGAGCACATTTGTTAATAGCTTCACCCTCGTTAACGATTGCTTCGGCATATCCACCACAACCGGGGGAACCGCAAGCACCACAGTTCACACCGGGCAGTATCGCTATAATCTTCTCAATTTTCGGGTCAACTTCCACGTGGAATACACGGGAGGCAATCGCCAGAATAAGCCCGAAAACAAGTCCTAAAGCCCCAACGATTATAAAAGGTATATATATAACTTCCATCTATTCCGCCTTACAACTTAAATCCGGAAAAGCCGAGGAATGCCAGAGCCATTATTCCGGCAATGACAAACGCTAAGGGCATACCCCGCATGGATTCCGGCACATCTGCTTCTTCGAGACGTTCCCGCATTCCAGCCATGAGTACCAGTACCAGCGTAAAACCGACTCCAGCGAAAAGACCGTTGAATATGGAGCCGATAAAGGTAAATTTTTCATCAATATTGAGGATTGAAACACCCAGCACCGCACAGTTGGTTGTAATAAGTGGAAGATAGACGCCAAGTGCTTTGTAAAGCGCAGGAGCGATTTTCTGGATAACCATTTCCACAAATTGAACTAAGGCAGCGATAGTGAGAATGAATGTAATAGTGCGGAGATAAACATAATCCGGCACTAAGATATAATAGTGAATCAACCAGGTGATGGTTGAAGCTAACGTCATCACGAAGATAACCGCCATGCCCATTCCCAGAGCGGAATCCAACTTCTTGGAAACACCCACATAAGGACAAAGTCCCAGAAACCGGGCTAATACATAATTTTGAACAAAGATAGCCGTTATGGCTAAGGTGAAAACACTACCGGCAAATTCCATTACGACTCCTTTATGATTTTTTCTTGTTCAGAATGTTCAGCAGACCCATTAACAGACCCATAGTAACGAATGCGCCCGGAGCCAGAATTGCCATCAGCATTGGAGAATTACGGTACGATTCCCACATTACTGGAGCACCGTAGAGAGTTCCATTGCCAAGTAACTCACGGATGGCAGCAATAAGCACTAATGCGAGAGTAAACCCGACACCCATACCCAGTCCGTCCATGATGGATTTCCCGACATTGTTCTTGTTCGCAAAAGCTTCCGCTCTGCCCAGAATAATGCAGTTTACAACTATCAGGGGAATAAACAGTCCCAGACTTTTATGCAGAGCCGGAATATACGCGTGCATTACCATATCAACTATAGTAACGAAAGATGCAATAACCACAATGTAGGCTGGTATCCGCACCTGAGATGGAATCAGGTTCTTTAAGAGAGAGATGAAGACATTGGACATGAGCAACACAAACGTAGCGGCTCCACCCATTCCAATCGCGTTTTCAATCGAAGTAGTAACGGCAAGCGTGGGACACAAGCCCAATGCCATAATGAAAACAGGATTTTCTTTAACAATGCCCTTGGTGAATTCTTTCAACATTATTCACCCCCTTTTGCTGTGACCTTGGCAAGAGTTTTCAAATCGGCATTCAGCGATTCTGTAATCGTCCGGGTAGTAATGGTTGCTCCCGTAATGCTGAGTATGGCTGTTTCTATTTCCGATTTGCTCTTGGTAACCTTCATCGCGTCGTAGTTTTTTTTATCGAACTGAGCCATGAAATCTTCGTCCTGACACTTCGCGCCCAGTCCCGGAGTTTCGGATTGAGATATAACGCGAATTTTATTAATGGTATAGGTTGTGTCCACTCCAACCATTGTTTTAACTATACTGCTGTACCCGCTTTTCGCGGACATAAATGTATATCCGAGTACTTTCCCCGTATCTTTACCAACAACTTCGTAGTAGAGGAATGTGCTTCCGGTTTTCTCTTCTTTTATCTTGAGAGGATTACATTTGCCAGCGGGTTTATCTATTGAAACTTCCTTTTTCACGAAATCAAAGTCTTCGGAGAAGTTCAGACCTTCCATTACTTTTTTCCGGGCTTCAATTTCATTTGCAAGTTTGTTTGCTACAATAATCGGTGCTGTTTTGCTGTTAACAAATGCCAGTATTCCGGCGGCAACACCTGCAATAATCAGTAGCACCAAAGCAAGTTTGAGGTAATACATCATTTCTTTACCTCCCCAAATGGTTTAGGAGTTGTAAATCTGTCTATCAGCGGAACCGCGATATTCATAAGCAGAATTGAGTAAGAGACACCTTCAGGGTATCCGCCAACAAGCCGGATAACCACGGTTAGCACTCCACAACCACAACCAAAAATTAATCTGCCCTTTTTTGTCACCGGCGAGGTGACCATATCAGTTGCCATGAAGAAAGCTCCCAGCATAAGACCACCAGCAAGAATATGATATACTGCCAGCATTACTGTGTTGTTGTCTGCTCCGGGAATACCTCCGAAAATCAGAATCAAAACAAAGACGGTTCCAATATAGCTGACCGGAATCCGCCACTCGATAATTCTCTTCCATGCGAGATAGGCGGCACCAATCAGGATAGCGGCGGCGGAAACTTCGCCAATAACTCCACCGATATTTCCCCAGAAGAGGTTTGAGAGAGTTTCACCGCTGGTCATGTGAGTAATAAGTTTATCAGCCACATCGCGGGAAACCATTGTAGTATCGCGCAACGTTTTGACAACGGCAAGCGGAGTAGCTTCGGTAACAAGAGGAGAAAGCTTGCTCATAGAATTGCTGATACCACTCATGGTTGCTTCTGCAAGTTTGGGCACTGTGAATCTGCTGGTTGTAAGACTTGGCCACGATGCTACTAAGAACGCACGCCCAAGCAAAGCTGGATTAAGCGGATTGTGTCCTAATCCGCCAAACACATGCTTACCTATAGCAATCGCGAAAACAGACCCAACTACCGGCAACCACCAGGGTGATGCCACGTTAAGATTAAAAGCTAACAGGATGCCTGTTACAACCGCACTACCGTCGGCAACAGCGATTGGTTTCTTCCTGAGCTTCTGAATAACTGCTTCGGTTACAACCGCGGCGATAACTCCATATATGGTCAGAAACAGCGAATTTATCCCGAAGATAAAAATCGCGGCTGCCATCGCGGGAAGCAGGGCAATAACGACCTGCCACATCACATGTGCTACGGAATTACGGTCATGCAGATGAGGAGAGGCTGATACAACATAGCCTTTACTCATATTTCCTCCATTTCAAAATTTATCATCGCTACAAACGTACTATTTGGCAGCATGGCGTTGAGCGGCTATAGTATTTTTACCAATATCGATATATTGAATCAACCTGATATGGGATGGGCAGACATAAGCGCAACTACCGCATTTCATACAGTCCATTACTCCGGCTTTTTCTGCTCCCGCGAAATTTCCATATTTAACGCTTCTCGCCAAAATACTCGGAACTAAATTCAAAGGACAAATATCCACGCAACTGGCACAACGGATACAGGTCTGTTCGGCGTCAATCCGGGCTTCTTTGCGGTCGAGCAGTACTACTCCCGAAGAACCTTTTGCCATGGGAGCTTCTAAAGTGGAGATAGCAAATCCCATCATTGGTCCACCGGAAATAACTTTGCCAATATCTTCTTTTACACCACCCGCGTGTTCAACTAACTCACTGAACAATGTACCTATGCGTGCTCTGAAATTCGCTGGCTTCGAAACAATTTTACCGGTAATTGAGATAACCCGTTCTATCAGTGGCTTTTTGTAGCGAACAGCTTCGTAGGCGGCTATCGCGGTGCCTACGTTCTGCACAACCACACCAATATCCATTGGTAATCCGCCCTTATTAGGCACTTTACGCCTGGTTGCCGCGTAAATCAGTTGTTTCTCGGCACCTTGCGGGTATCTGATTTTTAGTGCGACTACATTGATGTCTGGCTCTTTTGCTACCAATTCCCGCATTGTTTTTATAGCGTCAGGCTTGTTAGCTTCGATACCGATATAACCTTTCTTCACGTTTAGAATCTTCATAAAGATTTTAAGTCCGTAAAGGATGTCTAACGGTTGTTCCATCATCAGCCTGTAATCCGCGGTGAGGTAAGGTTCGCACTCTACGCCATTAAGGATTATAGTGTCGATTGGTTTGTTCTCAGGTGGGGAAAGTTTTACATGCGTGGGGAATCCCGCGCCGCCCATTCCGCATATACCAGCTTCGGCAATACGCTTTTTCATTTCCGACGGTTCCAGATTCATCCAATCCTGTTCATCGACAAGTTCTACCCACTTGTCTTCGCCATCACCTGTAATCTCTATAGCGGGAAGTATTGCTCCGCTGGGGTGAGGAAAATTCGCGATTTTTGTAACCGTACCAGATATACTGGCATGCATAGGTATGGAAACGAATCCACCCGGTTCGCAAATTGGTTGTCCGGTAAACACTTTGTCTCTGAGTTTTACAATAGGTTTGGAAGGTGCACCGATATGTTGCTGAAGTGGAATAATAACCTTTTCCGGCAGAGGCAGTTTGCTGATGGCTGCATCCTTAGAATATGCTTTGTTATCGTGCGGATGCACACCGCCCGGGAAGCTTTTGAGTCCCATGGTTTCTCCTTTTTAGAGAATGTTCGGCAAATTCTGCCTGATACACATATTTTTATGAAATTTGAGTCAATATTTTCTCCGCAAATGTTTTGTCAAAGTAATTATCACCCCTGCTATCCTCCTCAGTAATTTTCTTGTAAAATGATTCAGACTACTCTGAATACCAACTGTTACAGACGAGGTGAAAAACAACATTAAGCATGAAAAGCAACATATCCAAATCTTCTTGAAAAAAAGGGGAATCCTTGAACTTAAAAAAGAATGTTGACGCAATACTGTTGCTCTTTTATACTCCACTA
>JAIOTM010000397.1 GCA_021106755.1 Candidatus Cloacimonadota bacterium
GCCGGAAATTATTGTAATACCGCTAAAGCAAGCGGCGTTTGTACAGCGATTCAACTTGCCTGAGAAAACAATTGTTTTCCTCAGGCTTACAGATAAACTCGACTCAAGGCTGATGAAGGCTATTGAAGAAAAAAACAACCAGCTAATTGACCCCCAAACAGGTGAAAAGGCTTCCGTTGCTACCCGCATCCGGTATCCGCGCGAAGTAATGGCTCAATCACTCAGCATGATGGGAAACGGACTTAAAGATGCTCTTGTTCACGGCAGAACTGCTCTTCTTGCTTCCGTTGTAAAGGCAGGCACACCCATTCTGATAGCTGGAGGTACGGGAAATAATCTTGATACACTGGCGATAATCCAACCTGGTTACCGTACAGATTTTTCAGATGCACATGTATTACGAAAAATATGCGCACCTTATGATAAGTGAGGATTTTTTGAGAACTTTGGATTTTGAGAAGGTGTCAGGTCAGATAGAAGATTTCATCAGGGAGCAGTGTGCTCAGGCAGGGAAAACCAATCTTGTAGTCGGCTTGTCCGGCGGAGTGGATTCTTCGGTTACAGCGGCACTATGCGTGAAAGCTCTCGGTAGAGAGCATGTGTCAGGTTACATGCTTCCCTACCGCGAAAGCAGTTCCGCCAGCCTTGATGATGCCATCGAAGTCGCGAAACATTTGCAATTATTCTGGCGTGTTATGGATATTACCGCTATGGCAGACGGCTATCTTAAACAACATGAGCCTGATGCCTCTTTCTTGCGAATTGGCAATATATGTGCCAGAGTACGCATGTGTGCCCTCTACGATCAATCCGCTAAACACAACGCGTTAGTAGCCGGAACAGGCAATTTTTCGGAACTGATGGTAGGATATATGACTCAATACGGTGATGGTGGTTGTGCTTTTGAACCGCTTGGTAATCTATACAAAACCGAAGTATGGCAATTTGCCGAATTTCTGAATCTACCACGAAATGTTATAGACAAGCCGCCGACCGCTGACCTCTGGCTGGGGCAGACGGATGAAGGTGAGCTTGGTTTGTCGTACCATGAACTTGACGCTATTTTGTTCCAGATTTACGCGGAGAGCAAATCCGACTCGGAAATTCTGCAAAGCGGGACACCACCGGAGCAACTGCGAAAAGTGCAACAGTTGATTCAGACATCAGAGTTTAAACGTAAGATGCCACCAATCGCGGAGTTCCAGTTATGCTGAAAAATATTTTTTCTAAGAGCAATCGCTGTAAACGGTGTAAACGCTATAGGGGACACCGTACCTGCCTGCGTACCGGAAAACAGATTTGCTGGCACTGCTGTAACGAACTGCGTTGCGATGGCAAATGCGAGGAGTCATGCAAATACACTCTGAAAAATGTTGAAGCAAACAGCGGATTTGTCCGCAAAGCTGTGTCGGAATCCGCCGCGGAATATACCGACCTGCTGAAAGCGTACATTGATGTCTGGGTTATCCGGCGTTGCCCGGAGCTTGATGACCAGACTCCGATAACACTCTCCCAAACAGATGAAGGCAAGAAACAACTCGACAGCTATCTTGAAAACCTGCAAATTCCGGAAGCCGTTCCGGTGAATTATCTGCGAAACCGACTGAAGCTACCTGTAGTTAAGAAGAAGCCGCTGTCTAACTCTCCAGAAGAAGCCGCGTTAGCTTACATGGAGCTATTGGCTTCGGCAGAGTGGGAAAAATTACCCGACTACGTCTATCCCAAGCGGGAAGGAGATTTCAGAGAGCATTTTGTAACCCGTTGCAAAGATAATAAAAACACCGCGTCTATTAACAACTTTAATGTTCTCTCCTGCTCAGTAACCGAAAACCGTGAACAGGCACTTGTACATTTCGATGTTAATTATGCGGGCGAGTTGACCCTTTACATGGTTCTGAATAGCGGGAAATGGCTTGTTGCCTCCAGGATTTTTGGTCCGCCCAAGCTCCACAACGATTTGAACACTGTTTACAGGCAGGTTGCTTTATTGTTGAACAACAATAAGCTTGCCGATTGCTATGATATGTTAAAGAAAATGTTGCAACTATATCCCGATTCCGCCGATTTGAACTACTATCAGGGCATGTACTACCTTTTAAGCAGATTACCCGAAAAAGCGGAAGCATATTTCCTGACAGCTCTCGAAATTGAACCATGGATGACCGAAGTAAAATATAATCTGGCACTTACCCAACTTGCAGTGAAAAAAACCGAACAAGCTGAGTTACTCTTTCGGGAATTGATAGCCGCAGATGAAAAAGATTTCCGTAGTCAAAACAATCTGGCTGCGATTCTTATTGATAAAGGAAATCCCAAAGAAGCTGAAAAATTATTGAAGCTGTGTCTGCAAACCGAAGCCAACTACGAACCAGCCCTGAAGAACATGGAAAGGATTTCGGGAAAGAAATAAGGTATGTGCACTTATACCCCTATGACAAGGGGTTTATGTCCTTAAAAACATTGATTCTTCAATCAGCAAAGCAAATTATATTCGTATGATTGACAGCGATTTGGAATAAGAAATACAACAACAAAGGAGAAAACAATATGGAAAATCAGGACGCGTATGAAAAAGCAAAAAAACGAGTAGAAGAGAAGCTTGGATTTTATCTTCATCTCGCGGCTTATATAGCTGTAAATCTGTTCCTCATTTATCTTAGTCTCAGCAATTCGCCATCGTATTTCTGGGCTAAGTGGACACTTATTGGATGGGGTTTTGGGATATTTTTTCATGGATTAGGAGTTTTCTTCTTCTCTGAAGATTCAACAATTCAAAACAGGATGATTGAAAAAGAATTGGAAAAGAATACTCAAAGAGAGCAAGACAACCACTAAACTTTGTTATTCTGTTTGTGTAACTTTGCCCGGTATCCAATAGGATTATACAGAACAAAACCGACAGATTTCCCTGCAAGACCCGGTGGATGGATTACCGTTGCCTTTTACAACATAAACAGGGCTTAAACCTAAACTACATTTGCCGATATTACTTTTTTTGTTGACTTTTTTGCGGGCAATATGTAATTCAATATTGTACAATAACAGAAAATGGATACTTAAAGGGAGATGTTCTATGAAAAGAGTTTTTGGTGTTTTTCTAATCTTACTAATTACGGGAACGATACTTACTGCGGCACCTGTATCAACTGCTGACGCTGTTTCCGCAGCAACA
>JAIOTM010000367.1 GCA_021106755.1 Candidatus Cloacimonadota bacterium
TCAGTACAGCAAGTACGGAAGATGCTTATGTTAAAATAGAAAGATTAGACAAGGCATGCCTTGTCTCTACAGTTCTTGTTGAATCGAAACAAATTAACGCCCGGCAATCGCAAAATTGTCGGGTGATTTTTCTATTTATTGTACAATTTTCCGCGTGGGTTACTCAAATTAAACCCATTTAATGTAGTAGGATTTGAAAAAGGTGGTGAAGATGTGTAGCGAGAAGGATTTAAAAATTTCATCGTATATTTGAAAATATTCAGGATTAAATTTTTATGTTCTTCTGGCAAACAGGTTTGCCTCATTTTTTGAATCTTTACTGCATTATGTGGGTTAAACAGTCAAAAGCTTCAAATAGATTGACAAAGACCAGATTTTTGTTTTTTTTGCAAATTCGCGCAATAGGGACAGCAAAGCCATGGATGCCAATAAATTAAGGAAACCCGGTTTTGCCGTTACCCGTGCAATAATAAATCGTAATCACGAGGAAATATGAAGATTTTAATTACAGGCGGAGCCGGATTCATCGGTTCTCATTTGACAGAAAAACTGCTTGAGCAGGGACATAATGTAACCATAATAGACAATCTGTCAACCGGGAGATTAGCCAATATCTCTCATTTAACCAGCAATAAGAAATTCAGTTACGTAATTGATTCGATACTGAATGTGAACACGTTGGAATCATTAGTGAAAGATTGCAATCAAGTGTATCATCTCGCGGCGGCAGTGGGCGTTAAGTACATTATCGATAACCCGCTTCTGGCACTTCAAACAAATATCGTCGGAACTGAGAATGTGTTGGCTCTCGCAAACAAGTTTAAGAAAAAAGTCCTGCTTACTTCGACATCTGAGATTTACGGTAAGAGCGATAACGTACCGTTTAAAGAAGAAGATGACCGCTTGCTGGGTTCAACTCATATTTCAAGATGGGGCTACAGTGCTTCTAAAGCTATTGATGAATTCTACGGACTTGCATATTTCAGGGAGAAGAAACTGCCAGTAGTTATAGTTCGCTGTTTCAATACGGTTGGTCCTCGCCAGATGGGACAATACGGGATGGTGATTCCGAAATTTGTGAAAAACGCTTTGCTGAATCATCCGCTGACAGTTTTCGGGGATGGCAAGCAGTCTCGTTGTTTCGCGGATGTGAGTGATGTAGTAGGTGGATTAATCAAATTGATGAACTGTCGTGAGGCGGAAGGTCAGATTTTTAATATTGGCAGTACCGAAGCAATCACAATCGAAGAGCTTGCCAGAAAAATCAAGAAGATGACTGGCAGTAAATCCAAAATCGAATATATCCCCTACGACAAAGCCTACGAAGAAGGTTTCGAAGACATGCGTAAGCGGATGCCCTCAATCGATAAAATCAAAAAAATCACAGGATACGAACCTGAAAAGAAACTCGAAAGCATCTTACAACGGATTATTGAATACTATGAAAGCTAAATATTTACTGCTCCTTTTGCTACTATTTGTATGCGTTATTTCCTCGGCAATTGAGGGAATCGACGAAAATGAGTACATCCTCAAACCAGGGGACAGGTTGCTTCTTCAAATTGTTTCGGCAGATACAGTGTCGAGAGTAATGCCGATTCTGATAGAGGGTGACATCAGCCTCTATCCATTCTGCGAACCTGTTAAAGTAGCGGGTAAAACTTTAGCGCAAGGTAAGCAACTTATACATGATAAACTCAGCACAAAGCTGAAAAACAGCAGTATATACATTATTCTGGCTGATGTTTCTCCAATTTTATATCACATAACCGGAGCCGTACAGTTTCCTGGAGAGTTCTATGCCGAACGCCCGCTAACTCTTTATGCCGCCTTGCGGTTTGCCAGGGGATTGATGACCACCGCGAGCCATAGAATTGAGATTCTGCGTAATGGTCGAAAGATTGATGTGGACCTGAGAAAGTACTTAACACTACATGATCTCTCTCAAAATCCACTTATCTATCATGACGATATTATTCATGTAGATTATGCTGAAAATTTCGCGAAGGTATTTGTTAACATAGACACGCTTACTACAAGTGAATTATACGAGATTGACAATTATGTTACTGTACGGGAAATCAGAGCGGGTATGGAGCGAAAACACCGCTGGACAAACATGGAAGAGATTATCGTTTACCATGAGGGCGAATCCCGCAAGGTTGATCTGGATTACAAAGTAATCGCGGGAGACAGTCTCTTTTTTAAAGTGCAGGAGCGCTTTCTTTATCTGACAGGCTATGTCTGGCGACCTGGAAGATTTGCTTTTCAGGCTGGGGAAACCATTGACTATTATATTAAGACAGCGGGGGGCTTGAAAAGCACTGGTAGCCGCAAGTATGCCAAACTGATTAACCGTGAAGGTCAACGAGTTGCATATCGGGGACAACCACTACGCCCCGGAGATACAATCTATATTCCCGAAACCTGGTTGAGTCAGACACGGACGTATTTATCATCCTTCAGCATCATAGTTTCTATTGTTTCCGCATTGATTTTATTAAATATGCAGATAAAATGATAGTGACTAAATTGTTGAAAAAAGGAACGAAAATCTAAATAACGGAGCAATTATGAAAATCCCTGTTCTGGATTTACATGCCCAGTACGAACCGATACTGGATGAGATAAAAGCAGAAATCGAAAAAGTTTACAAGTCGCACTGGTATATACTCGGACCACAAGTGAAAGAACTTGAAGCTGAGATGCAAGCCTACTTAGATGTTAAATATGCTATTGGCTGTGCTTCCGGCTCCGACGCCATAGTTCTTGCTCTCAAGGCGTGTGGGATTGGTGTCGGAAATGAAGTAATCACCACACCTTTTACCTTTTTCGCTACGGCGGGAGCAATTGTCCGGGTTGGAGCGAAACCTGTTTTTGCCGACATAGACCCTGATACATATAACCTCAGTCCTGAAGCTGTTGAGCAAGCCATAACAGACAAGACAAAAGCAATTATGCCGGTACACCTGTTTGGACAAGCCGCTGATATGGACGCCATAATGGATATAGCCCGAAAACATAGCCTTTATGTTATTGAGGATAATGCTCAGGGAGTCGGTGCGAAGTACAAAGAACATTATACCGGAGCAATTGGCGATATTGGGACGCTTTCGTTCTTTCCAAGCAAAAATCTGGGAGCAATGGGCGATGCCGGAATGTGCCTTACCAACAACGAAGAACTGGCTGACAGACTACGTCAACTACGGGTACATGGCGAGAATCCAAAGTATTTTCATAAGTGGGTTGGGCTTAACAGCCGATTGGATACAATTCAGGCGGCAGTTCTTCTCGTGAAACTGAAACATCTCTCTGCCTGGACAGAAGCTCGCCGCAAAAATGCTGATAAGTATTTCGCGGAGCTTTCTGACATTAAACAGCTCAAACTGCCCTTCATAGCCGAAAGTAATTATATGATATATAATCAATTTACACTCTACGCGGAACGCCGCGATGAGTTAATGAAACACCTTCATAATGCTGGAGTGGGTTGTGCGATTTATTATCCGCTACCCCTGCATTTACAAGAGTGTTTCGCCGATCTTGGCGGTTCTGAAGGGGACTTTCCGGTTTCCGAAGCAGCAGCGAAGCATGTACTTTCTATCCCGGTTTTCTCTGAAATGACAGAATCACAACAGAAATATATAATCGAA
>JAIOTM010000014.1 GCA_021106755.1 Candidatus Cloacimonadota bacterium
ATAACATCGTACGTTGCTGGACATCCTTCTGGAATAATTCCGCCAGCCAGTGGGATTTCTTCTGAAACACTATTTTGCTCATACATGCAAGAATATTCGCCAGAACTTTCAAAAACTTCTGTTTCGATATTGTTCTCAATTTTCAGCAATCTGAGCCTTGAATAATCTGCGTAGTTAGAACCATCAGACCAGTAACTTGTTCGAAAATCTGTTCCTGTGAAAGTTGCAGGCAGGCTTTCATTAGCAACAAAAAACTGAGTCCCAATTTCCTCGAATTCATTTAGAGTTGCAACTGAATCCTGACCGATATCGGAAAAATCCAATACAAACAACCTGTTCGATTCTGCCTCAGACCATATAGGATCGCATGAATAATCTTCGGTTGCAATAATTGATACAAACATTTGATTTCCAGAAATAAGAAAACCTGTTTGTTTAAAGCTATATATTGATTCGTAATAACCGTCATTAAAATACTGTTCAACTAAGTTCTCAGAACATGATAAAATCGACATATTAGATAATTCAAGAAAATCCAATCTCATTTTGCACTCTTTGTGAAATGAATAGTCTACTTCACACGTTACAGTGTAACAAACAGCAACACAAATTTCGCCATTTCGTCTAAAGAAATGAGTACCGGAAACAGGTTCCCACTCGATATCTTCGATATTAGGTTGGTCTGGAAAGTATTGCGAGAAATCACTAACGCTATATGTGCTCTGAACCTGTAATTCTGTATTAAATATATAGAACGTTGAATCAAGAATTGTCACTATTTCCTCCACCCCATCGTCATTAAAATCGAAATAGTCAACGACTTCGTGCCCGACAGGCATTGCTCCTACTACCTCATACTCGATCTGAGCAAACAGAAAAGCGCAATTCAGCATAACCAAAACAATCCAAAATAATCTTGTCATTTCCTCTCCTATTTCAGCAACACAGCTTTGCCTGTTTGAATTTGATTATTAGTTTCAAGTTTGTAAAGATAAACACCGCTACCAACTGCTTTGCCGTTACTATCAGTCCCGTTCCAGAGGATTTCAAATGAACCTGTCTGCTGATTTTCATTAACCAGTTCTCGCACAAGCTGACCCTTTACATTGTAAATATTGAAAAAGACTTTTGAAGGCTTCGCGAGATTGTATGAGAAAGTTGTTTCGGGATTAAATGGGTTTGGGTAGTTGGAGAGGTTGAGACTTTGAACAGGTACTTTGTTTTCGTCGTTCGCGACTTCAATATTAGTTATTCGGTAGAGATTGTTTTCGCCAACCAAGTAGCAATAGCCATCACCAGGCTCCAAAATATCTTTTATTATTTCCGGAAATTGATACTCTCCACGTAATGTAATGTCACTAAAAGTATAAATCCTTAAACTTGGTACACTATTGAAAATACACGTCAGAAAGAAAATGTTTTGTTCGAATAGATTTGAGTAACATGTTTGAACTTCTTCAATCGAATTAAATGACTCTGTTGTTTGTAATTCTATATCCTGAAAAGATACATTATACTTCGAAAATTTTAAATCATACCGATTTTCATCATGGAAATAAAAGAGTGAGCAAAACAAAGGATTTGTAATATTATCAATTGATTGATTTTCCGGTATAATACTGCCACCTTTGGGAATACTATCTGAAAAAACTATGCTGCCCTCCCAATCAGTTTCTCTCCCCCAAATATTAAGCACAACCTCTGTTATACCGCCACTGACTCTTAGATATCCCAATTCTTCCTGAATTATTTCATAATCATAAAAATATCCATCAGATTTACGGTAATCTAATGCATAGATCAGCGTGTCGGATATATTTGCAAAGTAGAGATGTTGACCTAAACTGGTAAAAGTGTTTTGAGGGAAGATCTGTGGCTGTCCTAATCCCGATATATTGAAAGTATATACTCGATTTTCTATATCATTCGAGTCTCCACTATTGTCAGAGTCAAATGCTTTCTTCATTAAGCTTACTATCACTCGATCTTCAGCTAACTCTAAACCCGAAACAGAACTGAAAAAATATCTACTTTCTCCATCATAACTGCTTTGATTTCCAATAAATAATTCTGTATGAGAAATCAATGACAAATCAGATAAACAAAGAAAATCAATATAATAATATCCATGTCCGTTGTATTCTTCCTCATAACCTGTATCTTCCCAATAATAATATGTATAAACGTTGTAACCAACTGCAACATAGGCTTCGTTCTGCCATCGGAAAAAATAGGTACCGGGATAAGTATCCCAAACATTAGGATGCCAAGGTATTAAAAGCGTATCTGTTTGAGCTGGAAAATGAAGAGAGAAATCGTTGATATTGTATGTTTGTTGCAATATCATTTCCAGGTTATATATTAGAAACTGGGATTCGTTTTTTAAAACCAATTCATCCACCCCATCGCCATTAAAATCGAAATAGTCAACTACTTCGTGCCCGGTCGGCATTGCCCCCACTGTCTCATACTCAATTAGTGCGAATAAAAATGAGTTCGCCATTAGAATCGTCATTATGATAATTGTAAATCTTGTCATTTCCCCTCCTATTTCAGTAACACAGTTTTGCCTGTCTGCACCTGGTTGTCAGTTTCAAGTTTGTAAAGATACACACCGCTTCCAACTGCTTCACCCTTCGAATCAGTCC
>JAIOTM010000231.1 GCA_021106755.1 Candidatus Cloacimonadota bacterium
AAGTGGACGATGCCGATCAGGAACTGGGGTATGATTTACTCCCAGCTGAGCATTATGTTCGAAGAAAGATTGGCTAAATTTGAAAAATAACAAAAAGGAGTTTACACAAAATACTTTACATTCCCATCAGATAGAATGATGTAATAACCGAAACAGAATCATGCATCTATGCCAATAACAATAAGGGGAACCGCTGGTATCCCACGTCCTTGCCTGATAACATTGTATAATTCACCTTCGTAATAGCCCACTCCGGAACTCATTTGGGATTGAAACGTTTTCATTGGCAATATCTCAATACCTACATCAATTTTATCACCAATATAGAAAGCAAGGTGTTTTACAAATAAATCGTAGGCTACAAATGAGTATTTTCCAAATTGAATCTCAATAGCGACTCTATCTTTCACAAAATCAGTTTGATTATAACTGAAGATTGGGTGAAATCCAGCTTGCTCAATTTCTTTTTTCTGCTCTTCTGGTGCATTGTCAAGGTCTTACGAATTAGTTTTTCGTTTTTTGTAACCCAATAACTAAACCTGCTTTCTTTCCATTTGCTTGATCCAAGAAGCTCTTTAAATGCGATATTCAATTCTTTTGGGCTATACAACAAACGTCCTTTCATAGTTTTTTCTTCTGAAACTTTAGTCTTACACACTTCGGCATCAATCTGCTGAATAACATACTGTATCTCATTCCACAACTTAGGTTTATGTACAAGCAAGAATTCAAGACCGTTTAGATGAGAATATGTTTCAACTATCTTCACTATTGAACACCCCTTGCTTTTCAAATATCAACAACTGCTCAGGTTCTACTTGTCCATTTTTCCACGGAGGTATTGTTAACTTGTTATTATATAATTTTGGGTCATATTTCGGTTTATTCATTGGTCTCGTTGGCAGTGTTCCATCAATTGCTTTTTGTATCCTATTTCGTGCAATATCAACATATCGTGCTTCTGTCTCTGCACCAATCCCTCTTCTGTTATGGCGTATAGCAGCAATAATTGTTGTGCCAGTTCCAAGAAAAGGATCAAGCACCCGATTCCCTTCATTTGTCATGGAAAGAACAAGTCGCTCAATCAACTCTACTGGAAATTGACAGGGATGATCAGTTTTTTCTACATGGTTACTTTTGACATTCGGTATATCCCAAACATCTCCAGGATTTTTTCCCAGAGGATTACAGGAATACTGTCCCGCCTTAGGACCTTTAAAGTACTTTTTCCCTGGATACTTCTGGGGTACCCTTACCGGATCAAGATTGAAAACATAGTCTTTTCTATTTCTTGTAAACCAAATTACAGTTTCAAAACGACCCGAAAATCTTCTGGAGCAGTGAAGCCCGTGCTCAAAATGCCAAATGATTCTATTTCTCATAATAAGATTCAACTCATGAAAGATAGGAAACAAAATAGTATCAAGAGGGATAATTGCTCCATTATTCACATAATTACCAACTTGCCAACAGATACTCCCTGTTTCTGAAAGGACGCGAGAACACTCTTTAATTACTTCTGCCTGTTGTGCAATGTAAGTTTCAAGCTTCAGTTTTTTTTCATATTCTTTTCCAATATTATATGGTGGTGAAGTTACAATAAGCTGAATTGATTTATCCGGAATATCTCTCATCAAATCAAGGCAACTTCCATGAAAAAGTACTGCTTGTTCATCTTGATTGTATTTTTTTGCTATTTTTTTATCATATCCTGACATAGTTTATTTCCTTCTTCCATAATTCCTTTTCAGAAGTTAGACTTTATCCATTAATACTATTGATTATTACACGTCAATAAAAAATATCTTCAGGGAAATACATCTCTCCCTCTCTACCTCCCCTCGAAATCCTTGACAACATATAAGGAATCCAATATTCTGTATATATGAAAAAAGTTCTGATAATTTTCTTAGTATTCGGTTTCGGTGTACTGAGCGCGGGTGGCACAGGCGGCTTTAATCCGCACTATAAGCTTCCAGCGTTATATACTCCATCGTTTATCAATATGAACAAGGTCGATGTTCATCACAGCATGTCGGTTAGTGCGGGCTACAGCAACAGTGGTACAGGCTCTTACCAGTCGATGTACACTAATCATATCGACTACTATATCCACCCGAAAGTCTCTCTCAAGATGAAGCTTCATTTTGTAAATTATGGCACAGCCGATGTCAACAGCGGGTTCGAGATAGAAGGAAACAACGACAATAGATCGGCGGTTCTGCCGGAGTTTCAGCTTCAGTACAAACCAACCGAGAATACCCTTATCCGGCTTGAGTATCGGCAAAGGGGCTATAGTACTTCCCGTCCGGGAAGTTTCTCTAACTGGTGGGATGATTGGCAGGATTAGTGGCAGAACTATTCATCATATACTTTTTTATATTCATATTCGGAGTTGCTTTCGGCAGCTTTTTTAATGTATGTATCCACCGACTACCAACAGGAAAATCGATTGTTACTCCAGCTTCGCATTGCCCGGATTGTTTAGAGCCAATTAAGCCCTGGCATAATATTCCAATTTTCAGCTATCTCGCTTTAAGGGGCAAATGCCCTTACTGCAAAGTGCCCATTCATTGGCACTATATGATTGTTGAATTACTTACGCCACTGTTGTTTATGCTTCTCTTCTGGAAAGCCGGAAACCGCTTCAATCTGGAATTCGGCATCTATATAATCTTTTTCAGCATTTCTCTGATTATCACCTTTATCGACCTGTTTCATACTATTATCCCGTTTTCCCTCAGCATTCCCCTGATTTTCATCGGGATAGCTTCATCTTTAGCTCCTCAGTCCACAATCCGACCTTTACAATCTATTGGTGGAGCAGTATTTGGCTTTGGTCTATTTCTGTTGTTGGCTGTTGTTTACCACAAAATAAAGAAGCAGGAAGGTCTGGGAGGTGGAGACATCTGGTTTATTGCCGGAATTGGTACTTTTGTTGGTTTTCCCGGAATCCTTTTCGTAATTTTTTATGCCGCGTTTACCGCGCTGTTGGTAATGCTTCCTTATCGTTTCCGTAATAAGGATATTCCGTTTCCATTTGGACCTTTTCTGGCTTTGGGCGCACTTATCCATATCGTAATCGAAGATATTCCACTGCAATTTCTATTTTCTCTGGCAAAAATCTGACACCGGATAAAATAACATATTGACATGAGACATCTATCTGATATAAATCTTACCAAGCATGAAAAACTTGGAAATAAGGCGGAATTTTATCTGCTGGAACTTAATCCAGACAGCTTGTTTGTGTTTTCGAAAGTGTTTGGAAACTCCAATCCTGTGCGTATGGAAATCGGATGCGGCAGAGGCAGGTTTCTAATGGAAAAGTCGCTGGCGATGCCGGATGTCAATTTTTTGGGATTCGAGCCTAAACTGAAGCGAGTCAAGTTGTTGTTACAACAGTTCGATATGGCAAAGCAGCCCAATATACGGTTAATCCGTAGCTTTGTTAAACAGGATATTACCAGATGGATTCCCGGAGCTTCGATTCAGAAGGTCTATATTCAGCATCCCGACCCCTGGCCCAAGCGAAGACATACAGCCAATCGACTTATCCAGCCACGTTTTCTGGACGCGCTTGCCTATATAATGGAAGCTGGCGGGAAAGTGCAGATTACAACGGATAACGCTCCGTATGTGAAGTGGATACGGGAGCATTTTCACCAGAACGAAAAGTTTCGTCTGATTCGGGATAACCGCCCCGAATCTAATCATGTAGTTACGTTTTTCGAAGAAATTAAAAAGAAAGAAGGATTTAAACAGCACTATATGGAATTCGAGAGAATTGACGAGATGAAGGAGTTGATGTGAAAAAGAATAAAAAAATTACAGTATTAAACAAAGATATTACAATAACATCAATTGCTGACGAAGACTATATTTCATTAACAGATATGTTGAAAGCTAAAGATGGAGATTTTTTCATTTCTGATTGGCTTCGTAATAGAAATACTGTTGAATTTCTCGGTATTTGGGAACGAGTACATAATCCAGGTTTTAATTATGGCGAATATGCCATAATTAGAAGTCAAGCTGGATTGAATAGTTACAAAATCAGTGTTAAAGAATGGGTAAAGAAAACCAATGCAATTGGTTTAACAGCAAAGGCCGGTAGATTAGAAAAACTAAACCAAATTGCCATCCATCAAATGAAAATTCTTACTACGGATTTTGAAGGAAAATTGAAGGAGCTGGTGTGAAAAAGGGGTGGGAAATAAAAACACTTGGGGATATTTGTTTCGTTATTGCAGGGCAATTTCCCCAAAGCACATTTTACAACAGCAATGCACAAGGATTACCATTTTATCAAGGTAAAAAGGAGTTCCAAAAGAAATATATTGCGTTTCCCACAACTTGGACTACTAAGGTAACAAAAGAAGCTTATAAAAGTGATATTGAACTTCCCAATGAACATTTCTCTTCAAATAGAAATTCGAGATTAATTGAAATCAATGAATGGAGACAGAGTGAAATCAATAAATTGCTCAGTCGTAAGCTTCGCTTGTTTGATGAACTCAAAAAATCCATCCTACATAAAGCGTTTAATGGGGAGTTGTAATAATGGCAAATCTAATAGATATAAGCACCGAGAGCACCGAGAGCACCGAGAGCACCGAGAAAAAAGTATTAATTACCATTCTTCAAAAAGCAATACAATCTGCAAATCTCAATTTTCTAATAGGTTCGGGTTGTTCACAACCGGCAATCAAAACTCTTGGCAGTATTGAAAAGAATATTCAGCAGAAATTAAAGGAAGGGAAGGTGGATGAAGCAGAAAAACTTACATTTAAATTTTTAAAACCATTTATTGAAAACACTAATACACTTCAGAAAGATTTCGAAATGAAAGAATCAAAAAAATGTGATTTACTTAATACATACAATAATTACTCTCATTTCATAAATGCTATTTCGAGGATTCTTTTCGAAAGAAAGAGCAATATTCTACATAAGCAAGCAACAATATTCACAACAAACTACGATCTATTTATTGAGAAAGCATTCGAAAAATTTTCTGATGTACTGATTCTCAACGATGGATTTAAAAGAACACCTGCTTTACATTGTAAATTTAAGTTTTCATCATCGGAATATTTCAATGTAATTTACAACACTGGTAATCTGTATAACTATCAGGTTCAAATACCATCTGTTAACCTGATTAAATTGCATGGCTCTTTGAATTGGCAGAAAGAAGAGGATAAAAGTATTATTCATTCGCTTTCGTATTTAGATAGAGCGAGCACTCTCCGAAAGGAAATTGAATCAAATAAATCTTCTGAGGATACTGGCAAAATTTCTGAATTCAATAATCTCTTTTCAATTATCCTACCCAAAAAGGATAAGCTCAAAGAATCTCTACTGAACCAAATCTACTACGATTTACTGCGCATTTATGCTAATGAACTTGATAAGGAAAACACGTTGCTTATTGCTGAAGGATTTTCTTTTGCAGATGAGCACATACTTGACATTACAAAAAGAGCTTTGAAGAATCCTACACTAAAACTTATTATCTTCTGCTACGATAAAGAACCTACCAATTACCAATCAATATTCTCTTCATTCAACAATGTTGACATTGTTTACTCCAGTAAGAAAAATATAAATTTCAAAAAATTTAATGATCTTCTTTCACAAATTGCTTCTTCCGATACTGATACACTAAGGGATCCAGAAAATGAAAAGTAAGATTATTAAAGATGCTGTTCTGCGAATAGGCGAAGTGTCTGGCATTGATGGAAGAAAAGTATATCTTACACTAGATAAAAACAAAAATGCTTCGGAATTGTTCTTTGACGGAGCTATCTTAAAAAACATTTCTGTTGGTAGTTATGTTGAAATTCGAAAAGGATTTTTGAGTATTATTGGAAAAGCAGAGGGTGAAAAACTCTCAGAAGAGTCTAATGCTAAGTGGAATTCAAATAACCAATACGAAAGGATTGATAAAAACAAGCGAATACTAACTCTTAGTCTCTCAGGTTACATTGACTTTCAAGGTAAATTCATTGGCGGAATAAAAGAGCTTCCGTTAATTGGAAACGAAGCCTTTATATTGACTGATACTAAAATCCACAAAATTCATAATCTATTGAAAGATGATACCGATTTAAAAGTGTGCATTGCCAAAACAGAAATTGAGGAAGTACCAATTAGTTTTCCAGTTGATGGTCTGTTTAATAGCCATATTGCGATTTTCGGCAATACAGGGAGTGGTAAGTCAAATACTTTGGCAATTCTTTATCAAGAGATGATAAAAGTCTTGAAAAAGAGAAAAGATTTTAAGAAAAAATGTAAGTTCTTTGTGTTTGATTTCAATGGGGAATATGCAAAACAGAATTGCCTTACTTCAAATAAGAAGGTTTATAAATTATCTACCCAAGATAATAATGGGGATAAAATTCCAATGAGTTTTGATAAACTGATGGATATTGAAACACTCTCCATTCTTCTTGAAGCTACCGAGAAAACACAAAAACCATTTTTGAAGCGTACATTAAGATTTTACAAGAAAGTTCGAGAAGCAAAAGATAATCGCGGAGAGAGTGAATACGCAAACTATTTAAAAAACATTGTTAAGAATTCAATAAAAAATGCTCTTGGTATGACAAACAAAGATACAGCTTTAAAGACTCTTGATTATTTAGAAGAAGTAATTGGCTTTTTTGTTGATGAAGAAACAAAAAATGCCCTTAGAGATGATATTGGTTATCACAATACAAATAAATATTTCTATTATAAAAATGGAGGGCAACCACACGACAATCAGTTCTCAGAATACACTAGCAGAATAGATAACACAAATTTGCATCAAGCAACTGAAGAAATCACTTCAGAGAAAATCAATGATTTATCTGAATTGAATCAATTCTTCATTTTTCTACTTTTACAACTAATAAGCGATTTACACCGCTATAAAGTACAAGTTGACCATATAATTCCAGTCATCAATAGATTTAAAGCAAAGCGCAGAAGTATTGAGAACACTTTTAAAATTAAGTCTAAAGCAAGTCTTTGGGGTGGTAGCAACAATGTGGTTGTAATAAATTTTCACAACGTAAATCTCGACATGCGCAAGACAATTCCATTGCTACTTGCAAAGAACATCTATAACTCTCACAAAACTAAAAAGAACAGGAGTTCTCTTTCAATTATTATTGATGAAGCTCATAATATATTGTCTAAATCTTCATTTAGGGAGACAACTGACTGGAAAGATTATCGTCTTGAAACATTTGAGGAAATAATCAAAGAGGGCAGGAAGTTTGGCGTATTTGTAACTATAGCAAGCCAGCGTCCTAACGATATCTCTGAAACTATTATATCACAGGCACACAATTATTTTATACATCAACTTATTAATCAAAGGGATTTGCAATCCATTGGCAATGCAGTGTCTTACATTGACAAGATAACTGAAGAATCAATACCAACACTTACAATCGGTACATGTGTTTTCAGCGGTATCGCCACTCCAATGCCTTTAAAAATAAGCATTGATGAGCTACCTGATGAGCAAAAACCAGATAGTCATACATTGAAATTTGAGAACATTACTAAGGCATGCCCATGAACAAATCACAAACAGAATTTGAATATATTGATTCTGCCTTGCGAGTAGCAGGCTGGGGAATTGTAGAAGGAAGCCGGATAAGAAAACAGTTTCCCATAACACAGGGGGCGTTTAATAGGGCTCGAAAAGCGAGAATATACTTCAATGATTATAACTCCAAACAACAGGATTTCCTGAATTTTGTACTTGAACAGTATGTCAGAGACGGAGTTGAAGAATTGGATGATTCTAAACTACCGAAGATGCTGGAGCTTAAATACAATGCCATCGCTGATTCCAAAAGAGAACTTGGAGATATTAAAACAATCAGAAACACTTTTATCAGCTTCCAGAAGCATTTGTATAGTGAAGGTGTTGTATGAATGTAGAATATCATAAAGTATTATTGAAGGAGTATCTATGATTCAGGAACATTTGTTGCAGGAGATATACAAGAAATTCGCTAAAAAAGTCGATTCCACGTTAAGCCCTTATGCTTGCCACGATAACGAGGCCCAACGTCTGAAACAAGAGACAGAGCAGGAGTTCCGTTCGGCATTTGCCATCGACAGAGACCGTATTCTGTACAGTGGAGCTTACCGCCGCTATCAGGGTAAAACACAGGTTTTTTCCTTTTCCATGATGATAGACGAGGAGATGTCAAACCGCTCTATCCATACTACTTATGTGTCTCAGATTTCCCGGACAATCGGCAAAGTGCTGGATTTGAATGTAGAACTGATTGAAGCGATTGCTCTGGGACATGATCTTGGTCACAGTCCTGTTGGACACGATGCCGAAAGAGCTTTGAGCAATATCTGTCAGAAGACGGGAATTGGACATTTTTGCCACAATGTAGAGAGTTTGCATATTGTCGATAATATCTCGCGTAAAGGTGAAGGACTGAATCTCTCTTTTCAGGTTCGCGATGGAATACTCTCTCACGATGGCGAAGTACACAACACAAAGTTAGTACCGTTTCGAGACAAAACCGAGGATGATTTCGAGGAGTACATCAATGTAAAAAAGCAGGGGAAATCAATGTCGTGGATGCCTGCCACTCTCGAAGGTTGTGTTGTGCGAATATCAGACACAATAGCTTATATCGGGCAGGACATCGAAGACGCCATCCGCATGGGTATTCTCAAGCGGGATGAGCTACCGGAGGAGTGTACTAACTATCTGGGTAATCGCAATTCTCAGATAATTGATACACTTGTAAAAAGCGTTATTACAGAAAGCTGGAAAAAAAATTATATCGCCTTTGATAAGGACACTTCTCATCATCTCAAACAATTAAAGCAATTCAACTACTCCAGAATTTACACTTCAACGGATGTTAAAACGTCCAACGATAAAATCTACCGTAGCATGGAACTGCTTTTCAATAAATATCTCACCGACTTTCAGAAAAAGAATCACGAGTCAAAGCTCTTCCGCCATTTTCTGGACTTCAAAAGCGACCGCTATTTATCGCGTTTTTCCCCTGAAGAAATGGTTCGCGATTTTATAGCAACTATGACTGATCGCTATTTCAACGAAGAAGTGAAAGATTATTTATTACCCGGTAGATTTTAGGAGTATAGATGGACTATAAAGAGTACTTGTCAGCTACAAAAGAGCTATTAGTAAAAATCAAAGAAGTCAGGGGGTATCTTTGACACGGATGCCCTTGCAGAAGAACTATCCAGATTGGAAGCTCAGACGCATCAACCGAATTTCTGGAGTAATCAGCAAAATGCCAGAACTGTCACACGTCGTGCTGGCTCAATACGTGGCAAGCTGAAGCAGGACGAAACACTCGGCAGCATAGCAGACGATATTGAAACATACAATCTGCTTTTAGAAGAGGAATTCGCGGAGAGCCTTCTTAATGAAGCTGTTACATTATTAGAGGAATACACATCCCAACTTGAAAAAATCGAAGACCAGTTTCTGCTTAAAGGCGAACATGATAATAATGACGCGATTCTCACTATCCATCCCGGTGCTGGCGGAACAGAATCTCAGGACTGGGCGGAAATGCTTTTGCGAATGTATATGCGCTGGTGCGAAAAATCAGGTTTTCAAACCAAGACACTGGATTTTACTCCCGGAGATGAAGCAGGTATCAAAAGTGTTTCAGTAGAAATTGTCGGAGAATTCGCTTATGGTTTACTACAAGCGGAGAATGGCATTCACAGATTAGTACGCATATCTCCCTTCAATGCTCAGGGTAAACGGCAAACATCGTTTGCTTCAGTTTATTGCTATCCCATTATCGAAGAGACAGATGAGATTGAGATAAATCCCAAAGACCTGAAAATAGATACTTACAGGGCTTCCGGAGCCGGTGGTCAGCACGTTAACACCACCGATTCGGCTGTCCGAATTACTCACATGCCATCAGGTATTGTTGTTCAGTGCCAGAACGAGCGTTCCCAGATAAAAAATCGCGCAATCGCCATGAAGATGCTCAAATCAAGATTGCATCAGCTTCAGGAAGAAGAACGCCGCAAAGAAAAGCAGTTGGCTGAGAACGAAAAGAGCGAAATCGGCTGGGGTAACCAGATTCGTTCTTATGTTTTTCATCCTTATCAGATGGTAAAAGATCACCGAACCAATTATGAAACTGGAAATAGTTCCGCTGTTATGGACGGAGACCTTGACGGTTTTATCCATGCGTGGTTAAAATACTCCGCGAGACAAAATAGAGATTCGATATGAACTATCAGGATTCAGTATGAACTATACGGAGCTTCTCAAACAGGTAGATACTAATCGTTTGCCTCGACACATTGCGATTATTATGGATGGTAACGGACGCTGGGCGAAAAAACGAGGATTCAAGCACCTTGTAGGTCACAATCAAGGTGCTATAGCTGTACGCGAAACCGTAGAAGCAGCAGTTAAACTCAAGATTGAGCATGTAACTGTTTACGCGTTCTCAACCGAAAACTGGAACCGCTCCCGTATTGAAGTACAGGGACTTCTACAATTAATAATGAAAACTCTGGAAAAAGAAATAGCGGAACTGAATGAGAATAATGTTAAAGTACATTTTTTTGGTAGCAATATCGGTTTATCGAAAGATTATCTCCAGCGAATCGACCATCTTTGCGAAATTACCCAAAACAATACGGGACTGAAATTCAACGTTGCTTTCAATTATGGCAGCCGCGCGGAAATTATTGACTCCGTGAACCGGATACTGCA
>JAIOTM010000404.1 GCA_021106755.1 Candidatus Cloacimonadota bacterium
AACTGGATTCGCCAGTTGCTCCGGTACTATCTTGTGGATAAAAACGACGCGCTTACTCAGGTTGAAGACCTGTTCAGAATTGAGGAGTTGAAAAAATCCCTGCTCTACCAGAAAATCTTTGGTGAGATGGAATCGTTTTTTCTAACAATGCCAGCGTTTAATCCCACAGGACAACGATTATTGACCATGCTTCAATCCCCATCGAAGCAACATCCACACTCTGTACACGAGCAATTGGAATATATTCGCAAGCATTGGGCGTTTTTCCTCGGTGATTATTTTTACAGGATTTTAAGAGGAATCGATTTTCTACAGGAAGAGCATAAAGCCCGACTGGGCGGTAAAGGCGAAGCGATGGTTTACCGCTTTGTCCGGGAAGCATTTGAAGATGAGCCTGAACATTTCAGTGAGGATAAAGAATGGATGCCGCGACTCGTTCTGCTGGCAAAAAGCATCTATGTGTGGTTACATCAGTTGTCCGAAAAATACAAGCGTCCAATAAATCGTTTAGACGAAATACCGGAAGAAGAGATTGATACTATCGCTAACCAGGGATTTACCGGTTTGTGGTTAATTGGTGTCTGGCAACGAAGCAGAGCCTCCAGAGAGTTGAAGCACAGATTAGGCAGAAGGGATGTAATTGCCTCAGCTTACTCATTGTACGATTACGACATCTCAGATGACCTTGGCGGCTGGGAAGCTATGAGCAATCTGCGAAAACGTTGCTTTGATAAGGGAATCCGCATGGCAACAGATATGGTTCCAAACCATACAGGGATAGATTCACGCTGGATTGAGAAGCATCCCGACTGGTTTGTTCAGGCTACCGAGCCTCCATTTCCCTCTTATCGATTCGAGAGTGAAAACCTGACGGGTAACAACTCGCTGGATGTCCGGGTTGAAGACCACTACTACGAGAAAACCGACGCGGCGGTAGTCTTTTCCTGTAACCGCGACAACCACACCCGCTATATCTATCATGGAAACGATGGAACCGGAATGCCATGGAACGATACAGCTCAACTCAACTATCTGCTTCCCGAAGTACAGGAAGCTGTTGTGGAAAAAGTTGTTCGTATTGCCCGTGAGTTTCCTATTATCCGATTTGACGCGGCTATGACACTAACTAAAAAACATTTTCAACGACTTTGGTTTCCCGAACCAGGCTTCGGGGGAGATATTCCCTCCCGTGCCGAATGTGGAATGACAAAGAAGCAGTTCGATGAAGCTGTACCGGATGAGTTCTGGCGGAAAGTAGTAGATAGGGTTGCTGTCGATGCCCCGGATACATTGCTACTCGCCGAAGCCTTCTGGCTGATGGAAGGTTACTTTGTTCGGACACTCGGTATGCATCGGGTCTATAATAGTGCGTTTATGAATATGCTCAAAAACGAGGACAACGCGAAATACAGGGAAACCTTACGTAATGTACTTGAGTATAATCCGGAAATACTCAAACGCTTTGTAAATTTTATGAATAATCCAGATGAAGATACCGCTATTGCCCAGTTTGGCAGAGATGATAAATATTTCGGAGTGTGCACCTTACTTGCAACGATGCCAGGTTTACCTATGTTTGGACATGGACAGGTGGAAGGACTTACCGAACGCTATGGAATGGAGTATGCCAAACCCATGTGGAACGAATCTACAGATAGCTACCTCGCGGAGCGGCATGAGCGGGAGATATTCCCGTTGCTGAAAAAGCGATACCTTTTCGCGGGAGTCGAGCATTTCCGCCTCTACGATTTTTTAGATAACTGGGACAATATTATTGAAAATGTGTTTGCATATTCAAACCGTTCCGGGGCGGAGAAAACCTTGATTCTCTATAACAACAGTTACACTAATGTTAGTGGCAAAATCAGGGAATCAGTACCATTCTCGGGAAGTCAAGCCGTTAAGCAGCAGGAGACTTTGAAAAAAGGTTTACAATTGCCGGGGTACGGATTTATTATTTTTCGGGACACTGTTACACAACTTGTCTATATCCGCGATGGAGCTGAGTTGGCGGAGAATGGCTTATTCGCTGAACTCGGTGCGTTTAAGTACCAGGTTTTTGTTGATTTCCGGGAAGAACCCCACTCCCCGCAAATGGAAAATCTGCATAACTATCTTGCCGGACGCGGGGTCCCGGATTTGCATCAGGCTATGAAAGAACTTATTCTGCAACCTCTTAGATTAAGCTTCAATGAATGTTTCAACCAAAAGATACTGGGAGCATTCACCGAAGAAAGTTCCGATTTCTATTCAACCGCCAATCTCTTCATAGACAGCTTCGCAGCTTTTATTGATAATATTCAGGCATACTCGAACAGCAACTACGATTTCCGAATAAAAATTGAAGAGAGGATTTCCAGAGAGTTGGAATTAGTACTAAACGAAGAATTCAGCTTGCTGATTACTAAACAAAGTCCGGCTCTCGCTGAAAAAATTACTCCACTCCTGCGTAATTACGAAGGAAGAATCATAACCCTGAGTTGGATAATATTGCACTACTTCGGTGTTATCGAAGGTTTTAAGGATATTGGACAGCAAACTCGCGGGCTGATAGACGAATGGTTGTTACAACCGGAAATTGAAAATGTACTACGAGATTTTGTTATAGACGAAGCTGAATTACAGGAAATGCTAGATCTGATAACTATACTGATTGAGCATCAGGGGTGGTGGCAAGCTACAAGCAAAATTGACAAACGTAGCTTTGTTTCACGATTCTTCGTTAGCGAAGAGGTGCGTCGGTACTTGCAGGTGAATCGCTGGCGGGAAGTACTCTGGTTTAACAAAGAATCCTTTGAAAAACT
>JAIOTM010000016.1 GCA_021106755.1 Candidatus Cloacimonadota bacterium
CATCGATAAAGAAACAGAGAATCAAATACATGACAAGACTCGCGATTTGCAACACTATGAAGTCTATCTTGATGATGTTTTCATTGCTGAAACAATTCTTTCAGAATACCAGTTTAATATGGCTGACTTAGAGACGGATCGACTCTATAGTCTTGGTGTTAAAGCCAATTACGATGGAGGAGACTCCGACATGATTACACTTGTCTGGGATTATGTTGGCATAAAGCCAAATGAAGTTGTAGCTGTAGTTACAGCTTTAAAAAGTAACTACCCTAACCCATTCAATCCCGAAACGAGCATTAATTTCTCAATAAAAGACGTTGGATATGTGAAAATTGAGATTTTCAATGCGAAAGGTCAGCGGGTAAAGGCACTTGTAGATGTAGTAATGGAAGCAGGAAACCACAGTGTTATCTGGGATGGTAAAGACGAAAGTGGCAAGAGTGTTAAAAGTGGCGTTTTCTTCTACCGGATGAAAACAGGTCGCTATACCAGCACCAAGAAGATGATACTGCTCAAATAGTGACAAATGTCCCCCCAGTTTTCGTTATTTACTTGGTGTGCCCGGAAAAAAATGTAAATAGTTGGAAAACATTTTGACTATATACAGGCAATCATGATATAAACTCTTAACAAATTGCCAAAACAGTGAGACTCTTTGCCAAAATAGGTGAGATTTTGCAGCTTATCTGACCAGTAGGCGTTGGTAGGGACAAGGCATGCCTTGTCTCTACAGGGAACCCGTTTCTTGCTTGACAGCATTACCGCAATATCTTACTTTGTTAAAAAGAAATAGGTAAGGTGACGCATCAATGAAGAAATTGGCTTTTGCGGGTTTTATTGTAGCATTACTAATGCTTTGCGGCGTTATGCTTGATGCTAAGACCCTTACCGAGCGCGAGAGTGAGTTGCAGTCAATACGCGATAAGATAGCTGTTGAAAAAGCCAACATCGCAAATACGCTGAAAGAGCAGGCTTCTGCCGAAAAAAAAGCAACTTCATTTCAGAATCGCTTAGAGAAAAGTCGCCGTAAGTTGGGGCAGTTAGAGAAAAGTGCCCGTAAAGTCAGCTCGAATATCCGAAAAACAGTCGCGGAGCTTACTTCCACCAAAGAGCGGGTGGGCTATTACAATCGTCTTATTCATCACGAATTCGTTAACCTGATGTACTTGCATTTTGAGCAACAGCTTCAGGTAGATAACAACATAAAGCAACAAATGATAACCTATCTCATCCGCAATTCACTTCATGAGTTGGGGACATTGCAGACAAAGAGTTACACACTTAGCGAGAAAAAGAAAAGCCAGGAGCGTAAGCACAGGCAAACCAGACAGGAGCAGAAACGTACAAAAAAAGAAAAAACGAAGTATGACAGCAAATTGAAGTCTGAGCAACAGAAAATAAAAGAACTTGAGAAAAAGCGGCTGGCATTTCAGGGAAACATTGCGGCAATGGAAAAAGCCGCGAAAGAGTTAGATAGCCTTATTTCCAAGCTGAAAATGAGCAAAGAAAAGGAGTTCTACTCATACAAGTTTCCCACAGGGAAAATAGCCTGGCCTGCGAGAGGAAAAATTTTGCGTGAATTTGGTCTTATCAGTAGCACGGAATACAGCGATATATCCTTCCAGAGTAAGGGAATTGATATTCAGTTAGAGAAAGGTACTAACATAAACGCAGTTGAAGATGGGGTTGTTGTTTTTGCCGAGTGGTTTAGAAATTCCGGTAAGATGATAATTATAGATCATCGCAACGGTTTTTACAGTCTTTATGCTAATAACGACCAATTACTTGTGTCTAAAGGGGATGAAGTAATACGTAGCCAGACTATAGCACGTTCGGGCGATACTGGTGCGCCAGACCAGCCACAACTACATTTCGAACTGAGAAAGCGGGATAATCCGGTTAATCCCCGTAACTTTCTGGAGTAACAATGCTGAAGGTGAAAACACTTAACAACCAGAGTATAGAGAAAATAAAGCAGCTTCGGCATCCGGTTTTTCTGCACCACACAGGTAACGTATGGGGAATAGGCTGTTATGCCGATGATGAAATAGCTATTAAAAAAATCAGTCGTTTGAAACAGCGACAGATAAATAAGGGCTATGTAGTGTTGATTGATTCTCCAGAACGACTTGATAATTACGGAGTTGTGTTGACTACCGCCCAACAACGATTATTAAATCAATACTGGCCAGGCAATCTCACGGCAGTATTGCCTGTAACCCGTAAATTGCCGGGAGTTTGTCAGGGAGAAACAACCGGGTCAGGGTCCCCACCTCTCGAAGATTGCGTGGTTTTCTCCATTCTATTGATAGGGATTTAGTAAGTACAAGTATTAACACAAAGGGAAATGAACCACTCAGTGAATTATTGGAAATTCTTCGAACACACGCCGATTGGTTTGACTGTGTCTTACCAACGAAAGACGCGTTTCGAGTTTTACCAGAACCATCTACAGTTATAGATTGGGAAGATGAGCAACCGCACATGTTACGTGAGGGTAGCATCACGAAAAAGGAACTACTGGACTCCTGGCATAAACCGCTTGCTATCTTCCTCTGTACTGGAAACATCTGCCGTAGCCCCATAGGGGAATATATTCTGAAGGAACGTATCGCCCGTTTGAACTTGCCTTTACGAAGTGCGTCCAAGGGGATTATGGGAGGTGGAGTAACTATCTCAAAGCACTCATTCACGGTGTTGAAACAGCACGGAATAGATGCCGGGGGACACTTCTCATCTTTGATTAACGATTGGGATATACAGCGTAGCTGGCGGATTCTTACTATGACCGGGGTGCAAAAAGCAGGATTGTTAGAGAAATATCCTTTCGCGGAAGAAAAAATTATGACGCTCTCCGAAGCTGCCGGAACCTGCGATGATGTCGATGACCCCTATGGCATGAAGCTTGATATGTATAAAAGAACGTATCATTTAATAGAGCAACGGGTTGATGCCTGGTTAGATATACTGTTGCGAGAAAATTTCTTTGACAGCATCCACACTGTCGAAGGTATTGTGAAATAACAGTAAGATTACAAGGTAAGGTTTAAAGGGAGTCGTTTGTGGCACTTAAAGATATATGCCATCGTTTACAGATTGGAATTCAGAAGAAATGGCTACAAATAGTTTTGTTTTGTTAAACAGAAACAGTAAGATAGGTCAGTTCTTTACGCCTGTGGAGTGGGCAATCCGGGCAATTAACATGGGAGCATATAATATCTGGCTTTCAGGAGGGACAATACTTGATCCAACAGGCGGTACTGGCAATTTCTTAGAAGCTTTTATTGTTCTCGCGAAGCAGAATAGTATTGAAATTACAGATGAGATGTTATCGCGTTTGTATATGATAGAAATTGACGAGACTCTTATCTCACATTTTAAGAGTAGAATGGACAAAGTTTACAAAATAAAGTTTCCTGAAAAAAATCTTTTCAATGCTGACTTCCTTACTTCTTCATTCGAAGGGGAATTTTCCGCTATTGTAGGGAATCCGCCTTGGAGCAATTTTACTAACCTTCCCGAAGATTATAAA
>JAIOTM010000206.1 GCA_021106755.1 Candidatus Cloacimonadota bacterium
CTGATAACTCCGGCTCCCTCTACAATTGAATGAATAATTATTGCAACAGTTGTTGAACTTATATCTTTCCGAATCAACCCCTTTTGTTGAGATGACTCAATTGATTGTTTTATCGCATTTTGGGTTTTCCGAAATATTGCTTTTATCAAACTTTTTGCTTCGTTATTCTCTCTTGATAAAGCCAATACAAAATCGTTGAACCCCATGGAGACTTCACCACTGATTTCCTTATCCAGAATAACATCTTCGATGTTTCTGAATATTGGAATTGAAATAATCATTGATTGCAGAAATTGATTGAAAGTTGTTATCTTTGTCTTTTTTTCTGTACTCCATTCAATCATTTTTTCATCAAAGTAGTATATCACACTAACCGCAAGTTCTTTCTTACTTTTGAAATGATGATACAATGACGCTTTCTGGATTCCAACTTCAGAAGCAATTGCCTGCATTGATGTGTTATCATATCCTTTTTTCAGGAAAAGCTCCAGCCCTGCCCTCAGGATTTTTTCTTTTGTTTTCATATTATCTCCCGACCGTTCGGTAGATGATTATTTTCATAGGTATTTTGGCAAGTTTTTTTTGAAAATACACAAAAAATATTTTTCATTGACAGTATCTTGGCTATAATGTTTTTAGCAAACAGATGTATAGAGTGCTAAGTATGGCGAAGGAAACACATCCTTTGCAGTGAGTAATTGTTTGAAAATAAATCAAATACGACTAATAATCGACAGGAGGAAATAGTCATGGCTAAACAAATGAAATTCAGCCACGAATCACGCACCATCCTAAAAAAGGGTGTGGACAAGCTGGCAGAAGCAGTAAAAGTAACATTAGGACCACGTGGTCGCAATGTTGTTCTGGATAAAAAGTTCGGCTCGCCAACTATCACAAACGACGGAGTTACTATCGCTAAAGATATCGATCTTGAATGTCCGTTCGAAAACATGGGTGCTCAACTTGTAAAAGAAGTTGCGGAGAAAACGCACGACAACGCCGGTGACGGCACTACAACTGCTACAATCCTTACTCAGGCAATAATCGAAGAAGGACTGAAGCATGTTACAGCTGGTGTAAATCCGATGTATCTTAAACGCGGTTTAGAAAAAGCTTCACATGCTGCAGTTGCAAAAATCAAAGACCTTAGCAAAGAAGTTAAAACTTCACGCGAAATTGAGCAAATTGGTACAATTTCAGGTAACAACGATCCTGAAATCGGAAGATGGATTGCTCAGTCGATGGAGAAAGTTGGCAATCAGGGTATCATCAACGTTGAAGAAGCTCGCTCAACAGAAACCGAGATTGATGTTGTTGAAGGTATGCAGTTTGATCGCGGCTACCTCTCCCCTTACTTCGTAACCGATGCCGACAAAATGATTGCTGAGTTAGAAGACCCGTTCATTCTTATTTATGATAAGAAAATCAGCGTTATGAAAGACATCCTGCAAGTACTACAAGAAGTAGCTCAGTCAGGAAAACCTTTGATGATTATAGCGGAAGACGTAGAAGGTGAAGCACTTGCAACTCTCGTTGTTAACAAACTGCGCGGCACTCTCAACGTTACCGCTGTTAAAGCTCCCGGTTTTGGCGATCGCAGAAAAGCTATGCTCGAAGACATCGCTACTCTTACTGGCGGAACTCTGGTTTCGGAAGAAACAGGACGCAAGTTAGAAAGCATTAAACTCGAAGACCTTGGTAGTGCGAAAAAAGTTATCGTGGATAAAGAAAACACAATCATTCGCGAAGGTGCTGGCACAGAAGAAGCAATCAATGCACGGATTAAACAGATTCGCATTCATATCGAAGAATCCAGCTCCGATTACGATAAAGAAAAACTGCAAGAGCGCGAAGCCAAGCTTTCCGGCGGTGTTGCTGTTATCCGTATCGGTGCTGTTACCGAAACAGAACTCAAAGAGAAGAAGCATCGCGTCGATGATGCTCTTCACGCAACCCGCGCGGCTGTAGAAGAGGGAATGGTTGCTGGTGGCGGCGTTACCTTAATTCAGGCTGCTAAAGCTATTGATGCTCTTAAACTGGAAACGCACGAAGAAAAAGTTGGAGCTGAAATTCTTAAGAAAGCTCTCGAAATTCCTGCTTACCAGATTGCCAAAAACGCTGGCGAAGAAGGTGCGGTAATCATTGAAAAGCTTAAAGACAGCAAGAAACCACATTGGGGTTTCAATGCCGCAAAAGCTGAATATGAAGATCTCTTTAAAGCTGGCGTTATCGATCCAGCAAAAGTTGTTCGCTGTGCAGTTCAGAATGCTGTCAGTATTTCCGGTCTTTTCCTTACAACCGAGTGCATAATCACCGATTTAAAAGAAGAAAATCCTAACATGCCCCCAATGCCACCAGATAGCGGAATGGGTGGTATGGGCGGAATGTACTAGACTAAAGATATGACACGCTTCTGCATACGCAGAGGTTTCAATAACTTGAAAAGCCACTACCTGAAAAGGTGGTGGCTTTTATCATAAAGCCCTTTACAAGACTAATGCACAAGGTGGATTTATTTGCTCAGGATTTACCCATCGAACCAGAGATGAAGGGCATTATCCCCCAAAACAGAAAAGCTTTTATCATGTCTGACATGTATTTTCACTTCAAAAATGAATGTTAATCATAATTCTTTTTAAGTGACAAAAAGCGATAGTTATAGCGGATTGATAGTGAATAATTGGATTTCTTACTTAGTTTTTTCGCGACTATGTCTGTTAATCAATAGTTTTTTCTGTAGGTGAATCTTTTACACAGTAAAAGTTTAC
>JAIOTM010000148.1 GCA_021106755.1 Candidatus Cloacimonadota bacterium
ACCCGTCGTTTGGTTTTGTAATTACCACTTTGGTAATGGCAGTCTCCGGGATGGCAACCACCGATAAAGACACCGTCACAACCTTCCTTGAAAGCTAACAGCACATGCTGAGGATCAACCCGCGAGGAACACAAAGTCTTTATCGCGATTCCATTGGGCGGATATTGCCTTCGGGATGTACCCGCGAGGTCGGCTCCCGCATAAGTACACCACTGGCAGAGGAAGCAAAGGATTTTAGGTTCGAACTTTTCCATAATACCGCCTTATATTTCCGTTGCCAGACTGTGACTGGCGATGATTTTTATCATATTTTCAATCTGAGTATCGGTCAGATTTTTCTGCTGTGCAGCCCCGGAAGGACACCCGCTTATGCAAGAACCACAGCCTTCACAAAGCACTTCGTTTACCACTACTACGTGGTTTACGGTGTCTAACTCCCGCGCACCGTAAGGACACATGCTGATACAAAGCTGACAGCCAGAGCAAACGTCTTTATCCACTACCGCGATGATTGGAGAATGAAGTATCTCGCTCTTAGACATTAATGCCAGAACCTTAGCGGCAGTGCCGGAAGCCTGAGCTACAGAGTCGGGAATATCTTTTGGTCCCTGTGCCGCTCCGGCAAGGAAATATCCAGCTTGCAGACTTTCTACAGGACGCAGTTTTGGATGTGCTTCGGTTAGGAAACCGGCATTATCGGAGCCAATTTTCAGTATCTGAACTAATTTATCAGTTCCGTAACTGGGAACAACGCCCATTGCCAATACAACCAGATCAGCGTCAACCTGAATCCGTTTACCAGTAAGAGTATCCATGCCAAATACGCGCATTTTATCGCCATGTTTGTAAATACGGGCAACTTTACCCCGTATGTAAACTACTTCCTCTTCGGAAACAGCCTGCTGGACAAACTCTTCGTAACGTTTTCCTCCAGCCCGGATATCTATGTAGAATACATAGGGTTGACCATCAAGAACCTTATGTTTATATAATTTCGCGTGTTTTAACGTGTACATACAACAGAATTTGGAGCAATAAGGAAGATGCCTTTCAGGATCGCGGGAGCCGGAACACTGTATGAAAACCACTTCCTTTGGAACAGTGCCATCAGATGGACGAAGTACTTCGCCACCAGTAGGTCCGGTAGCCGAAAGAATTCGCTCAAACTGCAAGCTGGTAATTACATCAGCATATTTACCATAGCCGTATTCCGCCATATTTTCTATAGGATACAAATCGTAGCCGGTAGCTACTACAATCGCCCCGATTTATTCGTCCCAGATTTCTTCACAGGCATCGTAGTTGATAGCCTCAGCTTCGCATTTCTCGCGGCATTTTCCACAAGCAATAGGGGCAAGTCCCAGACAGTGTTCTTCGTCTATAATAAAGGTCGCAGGTATCGCTTGCGGGAAAGGCATATAAATAGCTCGTCGCCAGTTCAGGCCTTCGTCCTGCTCGTCAGGCACAAGAACCGGGCATACATCCACACAGTCGCCACACATATTACATATGTCGGGATTAACTAACTGTGGTTTGCGTTTTATTGTGGCTTTGAAGTTTCCGATGAAACCTTCTACAGCTTCTACCTCGCTGTTTACGTATAGTGTTATATGTGGATGCTTTGATAGTTGCACCATCTTGGGAGTCATTATGCACTGGGAACAGTCCAGAGTCGGAAAGGTCTCAGAAAGCTGAATCATGTGTCCGCCAATAGAGGGTTTTTTCTCTATCATAACAACATCCACACCACCGTCTGCAATATCAAGAGCAGTCTGAATACCAGCAATACCGCCGCCTATTATCATCACCCGCTTGTTTAGCGGGGCACTGGTAGGCGTAAGAGATTCATTCAGCTTGAGTTTTTCTATAGCGGTTTGTATTATCAAACCAGCTTTTCTTGTTGCCATAACTTTGTTGTCGGAATGAACCCAGCTACATTGCTCGCGAATATTGGCGATTTCGAGTTGGTATTTGTTAAGTCCCGCTTCTTCCATAACTGTCTGGAAAGTGGACTCATGCAGAACAGGAGAACACGCCGCCATCACAATCCCATCAAGTTTTTTCTCGTGAACAGCTTTCTTTATAGTGTTTTGCCCTGGGTCGGAACAGAAGAACATATAGTTTTCTATATGCTTGACGCCGGGGTAATTTTCCAGTTGCCGGGTGAGTTTCTCTACATCCACTACGGAAGCTATATTGACCCCGCAATGACAGATGAATACACCGATGTTTTTCATAAAAGCCTCTTATATTAAACCTTTTGCTTTAAGGTAGGGTTCCGGATTGACATAGTGCAGTTTGCTCCAGTTACTATTCCACTCCACTCCAAGTGCTAACGCGAGAAGTTCAGTAAAATAGAATACTGGCATCTCTACAAATTGCGAAAACTCCTCAGCGGTCTCTTTCTGACGCTGATCCATATTGAAAGCACAAAGCGGGCAACTCGTGATAATAGCTTCACAACCCGCGTCTCTCGCGGACTCAATCAACTCAAACGTACGCTTAACGGTTATATCTTTGTTGGTAACAGTCTGGTACGCACCGCAACACTCTAACCGATAAGGAAAAACAACGCTTTCGGCTCCAGTCGCCTCGATAAAATTCTCCAGTATCACAGGGTCTTCAAAGTCATCTATTGCATACTCTTTTGGTCTCAGGAGCATACAGCCATAGTAACCACCTATTTTAAGATTTTTCAGCGGCTTAACAACCTGTTTGGCAATTGATTCCCAGGTAATTTCGTTTTGCAGAAGCGAGAGCAGGTGAATCACTTCCACATTGCCAGTATAAGAAATCGGCTCCTTATACATAAACTGATTAACCTTGTCTAAGTTCTCCGGGTCGTCTTTAATGAAATCTCTGGCACGTTGCAATGTGTTGTAGCACATACTACATAGTGTTATCAGTTTCCCGTAGCCCTGATGTTCGGCTCTGAGCAGATTGCGTATAGCCGCGAGTTGAAGCATCAGGTCATCGGTTGTTTGCGAAAAAACAGTACCGCAACAAACCCAGTCTTTCATCTCTGTAAGTGGATGTCCCAACTTCTCCATAGCGAGAAGCGCGGCATCTTCAAAGTTCTGGGCATGGTTCTTTAATGTACATCCGGGATAATATCCGTATTCCATAAATCCCCGTCCTAACCCGAAAGCTTCCGGAACGCGCTTACCAACACAATTGGCGGCAGTTCCTTCACTTCTTCATCGGTCATTTTTTCTATATCGTCTGGAGAAATCCTGCCTTCGCGATTGCGTAGGTTTATCACCCTCAGAGCTTCCATTACTTTTGAAACATCAACGCCTTTGGGACAGCGTGATGAACACTGCAGGCAGGTAGCGCAAATCCAGATAGTTTCAGATTCAAGCAGTTCGTCCAGAGCACCAAGTTGGGCAAGACGTATTACCTGATTAGGCGCGTAATCCATATATTCTACCAGCGGACAGCCGGAGGAGCAGTTTCCACACTGATAACAATCAAAGACGTTTTGTCCCGAAAGCTCCTGAATCTTTTGAAGCAGGTCAGTATGGATTTTAGCGTGTGAAATTACATACCTCATTTCTACTCCTCTTTATAGTTGTAGCCGATATCGAATGCTTTGATATTCAGATCCAGAAACTTCTCCGGTACCGTTTCTTCTATAGAGCTTTTCATAGCCTGCACAGTAGCAAAACCTGTCTGAGCAGTCGCGAAACCCAATATAACGATATTAGCGACAATCTTCTTACCAAGTTGCTCCGCTATTCGGGTTGCCGGAATACCTTTCGCGTTAATTCTGCTGTGATTCTGTGTCTTTCCCACGAGGTCTGCATCGAAACACAATGTGCCGCCATCGATAAGACGCGGCAAATATTTGTCGTAACCTTCCTGAGACATAGCTATGAGGATGTCGGATTCATCCACGAGTGGATAATCCACTTCTTTATCATCAATAACAACCTGCGAGCTACAAGAACCACCACGGGCTTCGGGTCCGTAGTCCTGCGTCATAGCCGCGCATTTCCCATCAAAAATCGAAACTGCTTTGCCCACGATAAAGGAAGAAGTTATTATACCTTGTCCACCGAATCCTGATATTTTTACTCGTTGCATATCAACTCCTATCGTACAGCTTGCTTTCGAGATCGACTTCTATCTGAACATTTTTCCTAATTCCTTTCTGCACATTTTCCCAGAAAGTCGGTCTGTCATCGTTGACAAATTCCCCGCAAACGATTTCGTTCTTCATATCCAACGGTATTTTTGTCGGATCAGCTTCGTGGTCGATGCGGGAACGTTCGCCAAATTCCTGCAATAACTCCAACCCGCTACCTTTCTTGTTTTTTCTGGCAAACACAGTAGGGCAGGGAGAGACAACTTCGATAAAGCTGAAACCTTTGCGCTGGGCTGCCACGGCTACGGAATCCGAAAGACGGCGAACATGCATAGCTGTCCATCGGGCAACATAGGAAGCACCAGCCGCTGCCGCTATTCCAACAAGATTGAAGGGTTGCTCATAGTTTCCATAGGGCGCGGTAGAGCTTTTTGCTTCGAGTGGAGTAGTTGGCGCGGTTTGTCCACCTGTCATCCCATAAATGAAATTGTTTACGCATACAACCACAATATCGACATTGCGGCGGGCGGCGTGAATAAAGTGATTACCACCAATGGCGAACAAGTCACCATCACCGGAGATTACACCAACGGTTAAATCACGGTTGGCAAGTTTCAAGCCGGTAGCGAAGGGTATTGCTCTCCCGTGGGTAGTGTGAAAACTATCCAGATTGACATAACCCGCCACACGACCTGTACAACCAATCCCCGAAACAACTACTACTTTATCGTAATCTTTCCCCGCTTTTTTAACGCCTTCCATAAACGCGGTGACAACAGCCCCAAGTCCACAGCCGGAGCACCATATATGAGGCATTCTGTCCATGCGGAACAAGTCTTCCATAGGATGGTGCTTACTATCGATTATCATTTCGTCCAAAATCTCATTTTTATCCATGTGCCACCTCTTCTATGGCTTTAACTATATCATCAAACTTGTGGAAGCCACCTCCGGGATGGGGAATCGACTTAACCGGAACGTATTTTCCGGCTACCCGGTCAACTTCAAGTACATACTGGCCCATGTTTATTTCAGGAACAACGAATCCCTGCACTTTTTTCGCCAGTTCCGTGATTCGTTTTTCGGGGAAAGGCCATATTGTTATGGGGCGTAGCAGTCCCACTTTAATTCCCTTTTCACGTGCCATAGCAATTGCCGGAAGCACAGTACGCGAAGTAATGCCATACGCGATAACAATCACATCGGCATCTTCCGTATCCCGCTCTTCCAAGAGAACAATGTCATCGACATGTTTACTGATTTTTTCCATCAATCGGGGTACACATTTCCATTGGGTCTCCTCCGTCATTATAGGATAGCCCCGCTCATCATGAGTCAGCCCGGTTGTATGGAACCGATATCCGTCTCCCGCCTTGGCGAAATCCGGTACATTCTTCCCATCCAATTCATAAGGTTTGTAATCACCTGGCTTTTTTGTTGTATAAACACGTTCAAATATTTCGAGTTCTTCGACAGGTGGAATTATCACTTTCTCGGTCATGTGTCCTACAACAGCATCGGCGAGAACAAACACCGGCATCCGGTATTTTTCGGAGTAGTTGAACGCGGTAATTGTCAAATCAAACATCTCCTGTGGAGACTTAGGTGCTAAGGCAATTACGCCGTAATCGCCATGAGAGCCGAACCTTGCCTGCATAATATCGCTTTGAGCAAAGGTTGTCGGCAATCCGGTACTAGGTCCGGCACGCTGTACGTTAACGATAACACAAGGGGTTTCCATCATCATTCCCAGACCAATGTTCTCGTTCATCAAAGAAATTCCCGGACCAGATGTGGAAGTTAAGGCTTTTACGCCCGCCCACGACGCACCGAGAACTCCCGCTATAGAAGCTATCTCATCCTCAAACTGGATAAACACACCATCCAGAATAGGTAGCCGATACGCCATGCGTTCTGCTACTTCCGTTGCCGGAGTGATTGGATAGCCACCGAGAAAACGACAGCCAGCGGCAAGCGCGCCTTCAGCACAGGCGATATCGCCTTGCATGAAGAATTCGCCATGCAGTTTACTTGGTTTGAACAAGAGGTACCTCCTTTTGCTCAGTATTTTCGATGGACAAATCCAGCACGAAAATCGCGAAATCAGGGCATATCAACTCACACAACCTGCATGACGTACAGGCTTCCGCGTTAGCCACTTCTGGTGGATGATAACCCTTCTTATTAAACGCCTCAGAGAAAACAAGGACTTCCCGCGGACAGTATTCTATACAGAATCCGCAACCCTTACAACGGTCTTTAATTATGGTGATTTCTCCGCTTACGACTTCCGGCTTTGGTTTACCAAATGGTTTTTCCCAGTATTTCATACAGGACTCCTGCCGAATAGATTTTTATGGGGAATTATAGAAAACAGTATAGTGAATAGTAAAAGGAATGGCTGAACACTTGATTTTGACATCATTTATCGTTCCGTTACCTTGTTAATTCGACGTAAATAACATAGAAATATCATAAATTAGTTCCGATAGATGCAAATAGGTGAATCACTTGTCAAATGATTTCTTGTTTTTTTTATTCTACATCACTTTTTGTACGAAATAAATTCTGGTTTCGGGGCAGATTATTCTGTTTCGTTTTTTTCTGAATCAAGTATCCGCGAGGCACGCAAACAGAGTATCACGCCTCTTTGCTTGACATTAAAGCTATCTCTGAGTCCTATCGTTTTATGATATTAACTGTAAAATGTCGAGTTATGTTTCTAATGGCAATCCTGTTGTTATCTCTTTTAACGGCACAGGATACACCAATTGAAACGCGTGTGGATTCTCTGCTTGTTCCGGCAGATTCCACGCTGATTGACTCGGTGTTCGCGGAAACAGACAGCACCAAAGTTGACTCTCTTTTCTACGCGGCAGACAGTATCTACTACTTTGTTCTGAAAGACCTGATGCAACTCTCCGATAACGCGTCAATGCGTTATGGCAGTGCCAACCTTAAAGCAGATTCCATTTCTATCGATCTGGAAAACGACACAGCTTCCTCTCATGGACAGGCTTGGCTCGAAGACGGTAGCTACCTGATTATTGGTGATGATATATATTTCAGTTTTGATACGCATGAAGGATTAGTTACAAATGGCGCGACCAGATTCGATAAAGGCTTTTACTACGGAAAAGAAGTGCGGAAAGTAGGCAAAAACACTTACGACATTGATAAAGGCTATTTTACTACCTGCGAGTCGGCACAACCCGATTTCTATATATATTCCCAACGAATGCGACTTTACAAAAACGATAAGATTGTCGCCAGACCAATTGTATTTCTCGTAAATCATTTCCCGATATTCTTCCTGCCCTATGGCACAATTTCAATAAAACGGGGAAGACATTCCGGTTTGTTAATACCCACACCCGGCTGGAACAAAGTGGATGGAAAATTTATCAGGAATCTGGCTTATTTTCAGATTTTCAGTGAGTACGCCGACGCGACAGCTTCGTTCGATTACATGGAACGAACAGGATGGGAAAGTCGCTTTGAGACTTTGTATAAAAAGCGGTACGAATTCGATGGCAGACTCTACGCCCGACTGCAAAAGCGTACAGTAAGCATTAAAAGCACCGAGTACGAATGGCTTCTGCAACAACGGCATCATCACAATATAGGTTATAAACAAACGTTTGATATGAATCTGGAATTCAGAACCAAAAAGATATGGGAAACCGACGTTGATGAAGACAAACGTCTCAATGAGAGTATAAGTTCCGGCATGGTATGGAAACGTCCTCTTTTCTCCCGCTCACTTCATGTTAGTGGTGATTATAATCAGGATTTGCTTAACGATACCCGTGATATTACTTTACCATCTGTCTCATTCAGCCTGCTATCTAAACCGGTTTATGAGCTTTTTGTAAGCGAGGAAGATGCCGAAGCAGATAACGAAAACTGGTACAAAGACCTCAGCTTTTCGTATTCATTCAAAGCCGCTCACAATGGAAGTATCAACGACCCCGACCCCACCGCGGCGGAAATTTTCTGGAAAACAAAAAAAGACTCCACCGGGTATTATATAATTCAGCACAATGCTGGTATCAAACATGTCATGAGACTTACATATTCCTATAAAGTTTTTGGATGGCTGAATTTAGTGCAATCAATTTCGGGAAACGAAGTATGGTTCGACAGGGACAAAAACAATAACAAATGGGTAAGAGCCGCAGACTACAGGACATCTTCTTCGAGTTCGTTTACTATGTATGGGTTACGTAAATTTGATAACTTCTACCTTTCCGCGGTAAGACATCTTTTTACTCCGGGGGTTTCATTCAGCTATCATCCTGATTTCTCCGAAAACGCGGATTACTATAGCTTCAGTGGAATAAGTGTAAACTCGGGCAAGAAAATCCGTTCATTGAGGTTTTCGCTGGAAAACAAGTGGCAGATAAAAATTGCTGGTAAAGATGATAAAGCAGACAAAAAAATCAATGATTTCTTTACGACTTCATCCGGTTTTTCTTTCAATTATGAAGATAAAGGTAAACGCTTCTCCACCATTTCACATTCACTGAGTTTCAGACCCGCTAAGTACACAAACCCATGGTTCGGTCTGAATTACTCCAATAGTGCCTCAATGACTCAGGATGCTTACAATTTCGATATTACTAACTGGCGACTGTCAACTAGGTTTGGCGTGAATGGAGACGCTGTTTATACTGACTATTTCCCTCTTCCTCCAAACCGATTTGAAACCAACAAGTTTTACATCGAAGATGAAGAAGAAGATGTTGAAAGCCCTATAGCAACTATTGAGCAACTTGAGGAGATGGAGTCAGATACCGAGTCCTGGAGTCTCACTTCCACTCACGCGATAACAAAAGACGAGCTTACCAATGATACAACTAGCAATCTTCGGAATAGTGCAACTCTGCAAGTGACAAAAAACTGGAAAGTTACCTATTCTAACTATTTAGACCTGGAGGAAGGAGAAATCCGCTCGCACACATTATCTATATTGCGTAATCTGCAATGCTGGGATATTCGCTTTTCCTGGAACAAGTCCAACGATTTCTGGGATTATCGTTTCACCATTGAGAATATCAAGTTACCACAATCGCTCAAATATACAACTTCGGACCATAAGCATTAACCCACATAATGCAGTGGATGTTCAAAAATAGCGGCAAACCTATGTGTCTGAAAGAACTGAAAAATTTGCTTCTGAATATTTTCAAATATGGGAAGAAATCCAGAGCCGTAACCTTCGGAAGCCGAACGTTACGTAGTAAATCCTTCAGCCTACATATATTTACCACTATTTTCAAACTCCTTGCAAGACTCGGTGGATGGTTTACCATCAACCTTGACAGCACAAAATGGGATTAACTATGCAACGCGCTGTATTTCTGGATCGTGACGGAACAATCAACATAGACGAGAAAGGCTACATAAGCCGACCGGAGGATTTTCAATTATTCCCCTTCGCGGCTGA
>JAIOTM010000447.1 GCA_021106755.1 Candidatus Cloacimonadota bacterium
AATGCTAATTGCATTGGCACGTGACTGAAGTTCAATTCGGTCGGACTCGGATAATATGACTTTTCGTGATTTTCTTCCCATGAGACAACTATATTTTCGGACGTTTACTTGTCAATCTTTACACTAGTCGATTACGACTTCCCCCCTTATCATGGGGGTAAAAGACCGCAATTCATCACTTTACACTTGAGAAGGAACTTGTTTCAAAGAACCTTTTATTCTGCGGAAACTTCCACAAGTCTTATTTCAATTCGTTCGTTTAGTTTGCGATTCTCGTCACGGTCGTTAGGTACTTTAGGTTTTTCTCCTCCGTAACCCATAATCTGTATTTGATCCGGCGCGAACATATCGTTCTGAATGAAGAACCGGGCTATGGCATTGGCACGAGTTACAGATAAATCCCAGTTTGAAGCATAAGAAGGATGGTTCCTGAGTGGAATATTGCTGGTGTGTCCTTCAACGCGGATTTGCCAGTTTCCATTACGATTCATCTTCTCCATAATCGCGGAAGCAACTTCAAATAACTCTTTCTCGGCAGCATGTAGCAATACAGCTTCGCCTTTGCCAAACAGATTGCCCTGCAACGTTATAACATTAGTCGTATCAATTTCGTAAATTGAATGCGCGACTCTATCCTGATTCAGAGTATAGAAGTTGTAGAAAATCGTAAAAACAAGAATCAATATCATAAGGTTTGCAAAGGGGAACAGTGTATCTGTCCAGTTATCTTCTTCTGTCCAGTCTGGATGTGATTCCATCGACTTCAGTCTATCAGCATTGAAACTAAAGATACTCATAATGCACCCGCTCTAATAGAGATAGCTGAGCAATTTTTCTCGTGTAATCTGCGAGTTTTCACCTTTCTGTATTGAGAGAACCCCTTCTATGATAATTTCGTTCACTTTGTTGTTAGTGTGGTTGTTATCCCTTATTTTGCTTGAAAGAGGACGGAACAACAATGCGGTAAGCAGCAATCCATAGAAAGTGGAGAGCAGGGCAAGTGCCATACTCATAGTGATTTCGCCTGGATCAAAAGCCTCTAATCCCTGATTTATCATAACAACGAGACCTATTACAGTCCCGATAATTCCAAACATAGGTGCGAAAGAACCGGCTACACGAAATACTCGTTCTCCTGTGCGGTTACGATCTGATACTGCTTTACTCTCACGCGTCAGTATCACTTCAATCCTTTCCGCTTTTACATCTTCCGCAATCAGAGAAAGTCCCCTTTCGAGAATGGGAACACGTTTCACATCCTTGTTCTGTAGCAACGATTCAAAACTGCTTGTTCGGGCAGCCTTACTGAGATTAACCACAATCTCTATCGCGTTTCTCGGAGAACAGGAGGAAGCCGTGAATATTGCTGAGAATGAGGTAATCGCGTCAAAAATCGCGGTTGATGAAAACGAGATTAAAATAGCCGCGAGAGTACCTCCCAGCACAATAAGCATGGCAGGTAGATTGATGAAATCGACAATTGTATCCTGATTGGCAATGCCGATTATGATAATACCGAAACCAATGATAAATCCCAAAATTGTGCTGAGTTTCATGATTCATCCCTTATTTATAGTTTAGTTGCTTACGGATGGTCAGTAGCATGCGATTCCGATAGTTTTGCTGCTGTTCGCTTGTGAGTGGTCCAAGTACATCCATATCTTCTTTTATAATGAGGATAGAACGATCAGACATCAACCCGAAGAAACGTTCCTGCAAACTATCCTCCACACTCAGAAGGAAGTAAACAAGCATCTGTTGATCCACGCTTTTGATAATCGTATCAATTACCTGATCTTCAATTTTTTGAAGGTCTTCTAATAACAAAATCTTGTCACGGATTTCATTAGCAATCGTGGGATTCTTTGATTCAACAGTTTTAAAGAATACTTCGGTTTGTTGTGCCGGAAGCTTATTGATGATTTTGATAAGTGCCTTTTTTCCGTCGAACTTAATCTGATTGTCTTCAACAAGCTGTTTGAACTTATTAAACAAGTCCTTCCGCAACAATTGAACTTCGCTCTTGCTTTTCTGCGTTGATTTCAGGAATTGTTCGATAATTGGCTTGCTGTTCGGGCATTCTTCAAAGAATTTATCAACGAAATCGGGAGAGATTGCTGCCAGTACAAAGGCTTGGTTCTCAACAGATTCGCTATTAATCAACTTGATAAAGTCCGCAACATTAAGCTCTTCGGCAAAAGTGAAGTCCATAGATTCGTTATATAGCTTCTCCTGTTGCTCCAGAACCTGTACAGGGAATGGAGCATGCTTATTAACCTGTAATCCTGATAGACTTTCGTCCAGTGCTTCCATGTGTCCCGTAAGAGACGACAATATGCGAACCACACTGTCGATACCTGCAATATTGATACTCTGCATCGCTTCCACAAGCTCTTTTATCTTCAAATGGAAGAGGATATAGAACGCAATCAGTACAATCAGAAAAAGGATAGCAAAAAACAGAGGAGAGGTAAAGAACCCACCTTTGTCTTCGTCTGCCACATCAAGTTCGGGACGAATCTCCAGAACATCTTTTTCCAGAATATTCAGACGTTCCCATTTGATAATATTCTCTTTGATGTAGTTCTGTTTCTCTTCTGAGAGATTCTGGTCAACATATACGATTATCTTCTTTTGCAGAATAATCGTCGGCATTGTAGGTTGTTCCTCAATATTTGGAGCGAGAACACCCTTGGACTTTGCAATGGGAAGTCCTGGTAAGCTGTGTTTCTTATCCAGTTCGTGCCCAAAGGGAACAAGCCCATCCGAAGGGAATCTCAGGCTGAGGTCAACAATTACAACAGTTTTTCCGGCTATTGGTTCCAGATACTTCTCAATGCGTTCTTCCAGGTCTTTTTCGGCAAACAGCCCAGAAAGCGACTCGTAATCCTGAGCGTTCAGTGCCGTACACACGAGTGCGACCAGTACCAGTAAAATCACTCTTGCTTTCATTCTTTTATCCTTTTCTGCTAATATTTCGGCAGGAAGTCGTCCACACCGTTATAGATGTTTTCCAGCACTTTATTTAACTCTTCGTTTTTCGAGTAAACTTTCTTCGCCTTCTCCCAATAATCAAACGCTAACTCCGAATCCCCCATCTTATAGTAAATAGAACCGAGGATTATATAGGATAGAGCGAGTTTGGGAGCAATGTCAACAGCCCGTTCACATTCCTGAATTGATTTCTTATAGTCGCCAGCATAGTAGTAACGAAGACCATCTACAAGATGATCCACAGACGCACGGTTCATGCTGTCATACTCTTTGACTTTTACAATTTCAAGCTGTTCCTGAAGCCGCTGTTGCATAAGTTCTTCGTCTATAACTTTTTCGAACACGGCTATTGTATCGTAAATGGTTCTTTCGCGGTAAACAGTATCTATTACTGCTTTTTCTACATAGATTGTGTCACCCAGACCACCATATAAACCAAACTCTTCGGGGAAGTAGAAAGGCAATTCGTCCGCGGTAGCCTTGACTTTTCCGAAATCAATTTTAACGCCAAAGTAGTGGTCTCCGTATTCCGATTCAAGATCGTTACCCCAACTGAAAGTATCATCGGAGGAGTCTCCGCCCATTGGAAATTGCACTGTATAGTCAAGCGCGATAGCGAAAGTATGAATGTTGAATAATTCGTCAGCGTCTTGCTTTGGCGTTCCGTACCTGTTATTGGCATATAGATTAACACCAAAACCAGCAGTGAAATTACCGTTGTTTAAACCAGTACGCAGGAAAAGGTTGTCGTAAACATGAACTTCTGTTCCGAGAGAAATAAGAATGTTGGGATTGTCCTCATCCATCTCATACAGGAAATCTCCTGCAAAAGTAAACTGGTTGATAGAATACGCGGTACCAAACCCAAAGGTCATAGGCATCTGTGATTTCTCATTCCAGTCTGTTGCAAGATCTGGTCGCAGAAGATTGCGAACGATTGCTCCAATGGAAAATCCCGGCACCTGTACAGGTATCCAGGCAAAGCCCAAATCAATGTCGATACCATTCTTATTCTCGGAAATCTCGCTGTAGTTGAGCCTGAACATATTGAGGCTGAGTCCCGCGTATAGCTGGTTCTCCATAAAGCCTTGCCCATAAGCCAAGCCAAACTTACCTTCTTCGTAGCCTTCCGAGTCAAACAGCCCACCACTAAGCGCAATCGTACCGATTTTCTTTATCGGAATTCCAAAATATGTGAAATTCTGATAAATATCATCGTTGTCTAATTGAACTGAGTAATGCCTTGAATCGGTGAGCAGTTGATACCTGTTCATCGTGCCGAGCAGTGCCGGATTCCAAACTGAAGCCGAAGCGTCACGGGATGACGCGATTCCCACACCACCCATAGACGTATTGCGTATTCCGCCGTTATCGAAATCGTAAGCGGAGCACAACAAAGGCAGGACGAGGAGAGTGAATAGAAATATTTTTTTCATTTTCATTACCTTACCTTGCAACGATTATACTGCCTTGATACAGTCTGCCGTTTATATTGAACTGATAGATATAGAAACCGCCTTTAACCAGATTGCCACTGTTATCCTTAGCCTTCCAGTTAGTCTTTTTGGAGTCTGGTGCGTAATCAAAAACTACAAGGTCTTTAATCAGTTTGCCTTTGCGGTTGAGTATCTTACCGCTTATCTGAGAAATTTCTTCCTGAGTGAAGATGTATATCTCAGAGGAAAAAGAATTGGAAGAACTCAATGTGTGGAAATCAATCATTATTTGTTCGCTCTTGATATCTGATGTAACGGTCAATGTTACATTAATATCAATAGTCCAACGTCTCACTCCGTTTGTAATCAAGAAAGTCATATCTGCTTCTCCGACCCAGTTGCTGGGTGGAGAGATTGTAGCTATAAGGTCGGTATTAGTTATTTCTACCCATGATGTATAATCACTGTTCACGGTTAGAGTATAAGTGTCAAATGGTAATGTCGGTTCAACAAACGCTTCCTTGAAATCAATTACTATCTGCCCATTCATCTTCAGGGAATAATTGGTTTCAAACTCTGTTTTAAGTTGAGGTGCTATGTTGGGGTCAGTCGGATTAACCTTGATGACTACATCATCACTGTCGGTATTTGTATTATCATTTTCATCTGTAATGGTGAAAGTGATAGTTTCTTCGCCTATCCATCCCGCTATGGAGCTGAATGTTACTCCCGAACCGTTAATCTCTATTGCCACATTGATGTTATTACTGGCTACTAATTCAAAACTGACAGCTTCCGGATTTGTGATATATGTCAGAAAATCCACATACAGGTTATTATTTACATCAAATTCCAGACTTTGGGCTGGAAGATTCAGTTGAAGTGGATCTGGTTCGGATGTTATCCTGACCACGACATATCCGAAAGCACTGGCTCTGCTCAGGGGGGTAGCAAAATGTGCCGATTTGCTTGTTTTGCTTATACTACTTGCGCGGGTAACATCATCAAATACTGTAAACATGATTGTTTCCTCGCCGTTCCAGTCCGGTTCTCCCGTAAAGGTGACAACAGTTCCGGATATCTCAACGAAGATGTTGTTATTTCCGCTGGCAACAAGACGTAAAGCGTCACCGTCAAGATCACTGATATATCCTTCCGCGGCAAAATCAACTACCTGTTCACCATCTTCAGGGAATGAGAACAGAGCGGGTAAGTTGATTGTCGGTGCATCGTTTACCGGGTTTATGATGATATCGCAGGTTTGGAAATCGGAGTCATTATTTTCATCAGTAACAGTAAACTGTACGTTGGCAACCGTTCCATTCCAATCAGGAATAGTGTTGGTAATTGTTACCGAACCAAAATTACTTGTATCTATAGTAATCTGATTTGTATCGTAGTTAGAAGCACTTACTGACAGCACAGCTCCGGGGTCTGGATCAGTGGCGTAAGCATTGAAATCTATAGTAAGGGTCTCGTCTTCGTTGAAAGAAAAACTGGCAGGGAGATTAATCTGCGGAGCATCGTTTGCCTGAGTAACAATTACCAGAACATCGTCGAACGCGCTTGCCCTGTTCATGGGGACAACAGGATTCGCCGTTTTACTGGCACGATTCTGGCTTCTGCTACTTCCGCGTGTAATATCATCAAACACTGTAAATGTGATTGTTTCCTGCCCATTCCATTCCGCGTTAGCTGTAAGGGTAACAATTGTTCCTGTTATGCTGACGATTATGGAAGTGTTTCCGCTGGCGGTAAGGGTTAACAAATCACCTTCTGGATCGCTGATATATCCCGCCGCGTCAAAATCAATTATAAGCTGATCATCTTCAGCGAAAGAGAATTGTGGTGGCAGAATTATTGTTGGCGCGTCGTTTACCGGCATTATATCAATATCACATGCCTGTCCTACGGAAGCTCCATGCTCATCGGTAACAGTAAACAGTACGTTGGCAAATGTTCCATTCCAGTTAGCCATGTTATTGGTAATTGTTACAGCACTGAAAACACTCGTGTCTATAGTCAGTAATATTGCATCATAGTTAGAAGCCGTCAGCGACAGGAGAGCAAAAGGATCGGGGTCGCTGGCGTAAACATTGAAGTCTATAGTAAGGATCTCGTCTTCGTCAAAGTTGAATGCCGTTGGAAGCGACATCACCGGAGGATGATTTGTTTCCACTATGAAGTAGTACTCGTTGCCGACAACCATTGAGTTGTTGCTGTAATCGGTGGCATCCACATGTACAAACACAGAATCGCCAAAATTATAATCGAATCCCGGATCGAAACTAACTCTGTAGTCCCAGTCGTAAAGATCGGGGTTGCCGATTAACACGAACGATAATAAATCGTTACTATACATATTGTTGGTAGTACCGTTAATCACGGTATAAATAACAACTGAACTGGTGTCAACCCCAGCAGCTTCATCCAGCAGGTCTAATTGAATAGTTGGATGTATGGGAGCGTTTTGCTGACCGTTAGACGGACTCAGTGCGACCATACTCGGGGGAATATTATCTGTGTGTGTAAAGAAGTGATAGAAAAACGTTGTCGCGTTATCGAAATTATCCGCAACATTAACGATAACATTAATGGAATCCCCCCAATTAAAATGAGCATGAGGGTCTCCGAAAGGATTCACTACGACATTATAACCTACCTCAAAACCATCGTTATCAGTCAACAACGTATATTCGAAATTCCCATAAGTGAAAATCTCGCTGTTTGCCTGTACGGATACGAGATTAATATTTACTCCTGATTGCAAGTCGAAAACATTGAACGAAATATTTGTCCAGGTGCTTACTTCGGTTTCACAGGGATAAGGAATCATTCCTGAAAGATATGGTACAACAATGTCATTGAAAGTAGAGAACCAGTAGTGCTGGCTATCCATAGCATTACCTTCCATATCCGAAGCATTTATTTCGATATTGATAGTGTCCCCATAATCAAAGTCGTAGCCAAGGTCGATTGTACAGAGATATTCGCCTATATTGCCTTGATATGTGAACTCAGGACTACTCTGGGTATAATGATTCCCATCTATATCACAACTAATCTGGTAGATATTTACACCGGATTCCCAGTCAATCACCCGGAACACAATATCTGTGTCAATTGCAATCATCGAATCACCATGTTCAGGTTCTACTAAGTCAACCCACGGTTCTAACGCATCCGCGACTGTGGTGAAACTATACTGTAGAGGGGGCATGGCGAATCCGTTCAGATCGGACGCGTTTACCTCAACAGCAACTACAGTATTGTAGCCAAAGTTTTGAATCGGTTCAACAATGATGCGGTATCCCGTCGGATTTGCAACTGTAACCCAGAAGAAGTTGTCTTCGTTGCTAATCATCGAGTACAGGGTTCCGTTGATGTCCACAGTAATCGTTTGCATATCGACACCGACCGTTGTATCAAGGTCGGTAATGTAAAAGGAAACGAAAGTACTTACAGAAACTCCGGTAATGCCGGTTGTGTCCGGGTTGGCGTTGTAAACTTGCAGAGGTATAGCTGTAAGTAACGTAACTCCAACAATAAACAAGAACAATATTATCCGCTTCATTTAATTCTCCCGACTATTAAATAGATTATTTGCCATTTTTACACATATTACTCTAAAATTTCAACAGAATATGTTTTTTGTCAATTAAAATATATCTTACTTTACCTTTTTTTTATTTTCGGTGGAGTGAGCAGTCCCACAATGTACACAAAAATAAATACTTCAATGGACAAATATTAATATCTCCTAAGTTCTGAATAATTCTCTAATCTCTTGATATAATGGTCATTACGGGTGCGGCATAAAAGCAACACTTATTTTCAACTCAGACAAATTAAAAGAGAGAAGACGTTTCGCCAGTTTTTTTTACTATTTTATAGTAAAAAGCAGTTGTCCACTTTTAATAAAATCACCTTCAGACACCATTATTTTATCAATGTGTCCACTGAAACACGCTGGTATATCATGCTCAATATCCATGAAAATAAGATGAAGCACTATTTCATCTTCTTCGACTCTGTTACCGTTTGCCTTTAGTATTTTTCTTATCCGACCAGGTTGCGGCGCGATTACTTCTTTTGTCAGTCCTGTATGTTTAACTGTTTTACCTGATGTTTTATGAACCGGATGTTTTGTATGACTATCGGTCTGACTTTCAATAATCTGTATGCCGGGAATTCCTTTAAGAACCTGAGCTAACTTAGCCGTTTCTATATATGGTGCGTCCAGCTTGAGTGTAATGGGTTGCATAGACTTTTCTGTTTTAGGAAGTGAGCCGGGAACTGCGGGTTTTGCTTCATCTTTATAATAAATCGCGAGAGGAGCGTTACCTTTCAGAAAATCCACTCCTTTGTTCTTGCAGGTCGCGACAATGAAAATGTTTTCAGGGGAGAGAGGTAGTCCTTGCTCAGCAAGCATCTCTTTCGCCGAGGGGATTCCTGGTTCTAGTATATCAACCGGATTTCCATCAAAAGGCTCTTTCTTCAACTGACTGGATGCCAGTTCTACTATTTCCGGGTCTGGTTTCCGGGGTGTTTTGCCAAAATAACCCAACACCATGTTGCCGTATCCATCGGCGATTCTCTTCCACTGACCTTGTACAACATTCATAAACGACTGCTGGAAATAGAATTGAGACACAGGTGTAACGCTTGTCCCGTATCCACCTTTGGAGATTACATTTGCCATTTCTTCAATGACTTTTGGGTATAGATGCAGGGTGTTGGAATCTCGCATCATCATAGTATTAGCGGTCAGAGCACCACCGGGCATAGGGGAAAGAACAATATTGGGTGAAGTACGCTTGGCTTCCGGTGGAATCATATAACGCGACATACTTTCTTCAAATATACGTTCCGATTCGAGTATTTTTTCGTAATCGATATCAAGGCTGTAACCACTATTGCGAAGTGAGTGCCACATAGAGAGAATATCCGGCTGACCTGTTCCACTACTGACTGGTGATTGTGCCAGATCTATACCATCGATTCCGGCACGGATTGCCGCCATGTAGCAAATAATGCCCAGTCCGGCTGTATCGTGTGTATGAAACCACAAAGTAACTTTGCTGCCTACTTTTTTCCGGGCTTTCTTCACCGTTTCGTAAACTATCTCCGGGGGACAGGTACCGCTGGCATCTTTGAAAACGATAGAACTGAAGGGAATATCAAGACGCAATATATCATTCAGCTTTTCCATATAAAATTCCGCAGTATGAACACTACGGTCTTTTACTCCGGGGGGTAATCCCATAAGAGTTATTGTTATCTGGTGTTTCAAGCCTGCTTCGTTAATAGACCTGCCGGAATAATCCAGATTGTTCATATCGTTCAGCGCGTCGAAATTACGGATAGTTGTGGTTCCATGTTTTCGGAAAAGCTCCGCGTGCATCTTGATGATGTCGCGGGGTTGCTGTGAAAGCCCGACTACATTGATACCACGGGACAGAGTTTGCAGATTAATATCAGGTCCAACCGTCAGCCGAACCTGATCCATCATATCAAAAGCGGATTCCTGACAGTAGAAAAAAAGGCTCTGAAATCGCGCACCTCCACCAAACTCGAAATGTTTTATACCCGCGCTGACGGAAGCCTGGATTGCGGGCAGGAAATCCTTTGTCTTTACTCTCGCGCCAAATACAGATTGAAAACCGTCCCTAAACGAAGTATCCATGAAACGAATTTTTTTCAGACCCATTTATTCCCCTTAGTGGATAACTATTTAATCATATAATAGAAGAAGTAAGACTTCGGTCAAGTAAAAGGTTCCTCTATTAGTAAGAAAATATTTCCTCTACTGCTATGCAGCCTACTATGCTGGTTTGATGTATCTGACCTGAAAGCAAAGATATAGC
>JAIOTM010000360.1 GCA_021106755.1 Candidatus Cloacimonadota bacterium
AATACGTGCTTCCTCGGAGATGTCCACCTGAACAAGGTCGCCGGCAGTTAACAAGTTACGGGTGGAATAATTAATCTGCTTGAGTCGTCCGCTCACAATGCAGTTCAGAGTCTCACCGTTTTGCGTCTCGACAATTGCCTTGTATCCCGCCCGAACTTCTATCACCCTTGCTAACACTAATCGAATGTTTTGTTTCAGAGTGAGTTCACTCTTTTCTGGAATCTTTTTTTCCGCTCGCTTATCTTCCGCTATTACCAACTCAAAAAAATCATCAGGATTATTCAAAGGTACATTTTTCAGGTTCACATTCTGGCGGGTGAACCGCTTTTTATCACGTTTTTTACGTACCATACTATGTACTGTAGAAAGAGGCTACCGACTTTGGTACATAGGGAGCTATATCCTCATGATTGAGAATCATAAATCGAATCTCAGATGAGGAAATATCTACCGGAGGCATATTAACATAGCTGATTCTGTGGGCAAAAGGAGCAAGGTCTGGGGCAGGACACATTGAGTCGCTTCGGTTTACCACAACAAACCCGCACTCCGTAATAAGTTCCTGCCAACGATGCCATGTCGTCAGCTCTGCTAATGAATCCTCACCAACAATGAAGAAAAATTCGTCTTCTGGATACAGTTTCGATAGCTTTCGTACAAGATTGAGGGAATAGCTTGTCCCGGATGTATTATCGGCGTTACAGACTTCAAGCCCGTCAATCTTGCGGATACTCAGTGAAATCAGTTCATAGCGGATTGAATAGTCAGTGATAATCTGATTTTTTTTCTGAGGTGGTATCGAAGCAGGTACGAGTAGAACTTTATCTAAGTGCAATTTATTTTTAACATGCAACGCGACCGCTATGTGTCCGTTGTGAAGCGGGTCGAACGTACCTCCGAGAATACCTGTTCGGCTCATAATCCTTTGAGCTTACTGAACTTTCTCTCAATTTTTCTGGTTTCTTTCGATTCTGGAAAATGTGTTTTCATAAGATTGAGAGTTGCCTGAGTGTTTGGTCTGTCTTTGCGGTAGAGATATACTTTCGCGGCATAGTAAAGAGATTTCATCTCTAATTTGTCATGATTGCCAAGCTCTATTACTTCGTTCAGATATAGCAACGCGGCACTGTAATCCCATGTCTTGTAATAAATATACCCATTCCAGTAGTTTTTCTCAATCAGCTTTTTCTGGGCTTTCCTGATGAATTCAAGTGCTTTCGGTTTTTTCTCATGCTGGGGAAAACCTTCCATAAAGGTTTGAAACGCCGTAATAGCTTGTTTGGTCTCGTCTTGAGTATAGTGAGGAGAAAGTGATAATTCCCACCAGCAGAAACCAATCCTGTAATACGCTGTCGCGATTTCGTCAAAATCGGGGAAAAGACGAATCATTTCTTCATATTCAAATCGGGCTTCGCTGTACTCTTCTTGCTGGAAATAGCAGTCACCCAGCCTGAATTGAGCCAGTGCGGTTTCGGATGATTTTCGTTCCAGAACAACAGCTTCATAATAGGGAATTGCTTTTCGGAATTTCCCCGCGTCATAGTACTCATTGCCCTTGCTAATCTTTGCCGTAGTTGACATTCTGCTGATTTTAGATGCTGTACTGCAACCCGATAAAACAAGTAACAATAAGCATATACCAAGAAATATACGTGTTTTCATCATGAATTAATTACCACCATAGTAAAATAAGTAGATGAGACCGCCAATTACGGTAAGAATCACAACTGGATCGTACCAGTGCATTCTGAACTCACCCTCCGCGTTAACGGGATTCCGTGTATAAAGTTTCAAAGAATGAAACGCTGTTATCTGCTGATGGAATCGAATTTCCAGATTGAAGGTGTGTTTGTTACGCAGATAACGACTATCAGTAAGCAGACCTCTGCTTCCCTTCACCTGCGAAACAGAGTTATAAGAGATTTCGCAAGTGGCGGAATTCTCATTTGGAGTACTTACAACAATATATTGTTGCCTGATAAGATATTCCTTCAATCGAATACGCAAAGGAGCAGTAAACTCCCCCGCGTCCACCTGAAGGAAAACAGGCTTGTCGGCGGGAATAAACCCGCTGAGTTGTTGAAACACTTCCTGAGGTATATCTTCCGGTTTGAAGTACTCATTCTGAACGTCTGCCGACAACCAGCCGACTGCAACCACAACAATTACGAGAAGTAGATGTTTCATTTCAACTCCCTGATGAATCGGTTCACTTTATTCATATACGGATAATCTGGATATTCTTTTGCCACTCGTTTCATTTCAAGCAATGCCTGTTTTTTTTGTCCCAACTTGTCGTAGCATTTGGCGATTTTTATCTGTGCGTCTGGTGCTTTGGGGGTTTCAGGATAGAAGTCCACAATTCCCTGAAAAACTTTAAGAGCGGCAGTAAAATCTTCCTGAGCATAGAGGCATTCAGCCTGCCAGTAATGAGCGTTAACAACTAACGGGTCTTGGGGGTATTGCTCTATGAAGTCACGAAAATTACGTTCCGCCGCTTCAAAATTTCCTTTTTCATACAAGTGGCGGGAAGCCTCGTAGATTTCAGTTGTGCTGAGAGCCTGCAATAGAGACAGGCATAACAGTATAGTGAACAATACCCCGTTTTTCATATTATACCCTTAACATAAACGATTTATAAGCCTCTCCGGTAGAGTACAAATCCGCTTTACTACATATTTCGTAAGGTGCATGCATGGAAATAAGAGGAGTGCCGCAATCCAGCACTTCGGCACCATAGCGAGCAAAGAACATGGCAACTGTTCCACCGCCACCCTCGTCCACTTTGCCCAACTCACCCATTTGCCAATTAACACCATCAGCATTGAAAGCCCGCAACACTTCCGCGAGGAATTCCGGGTTGGCATCGTTGGAGTTTTTCTTTCCACCCGTACCGGTAAACTTAGTAATATTCACTCCTTTTCCCAGAACAGCTGCGTTTTGTAATTCGTGCACATCAGGGAAATTCGGATTAACTGCTACGTTTACATCGGCGGAAAGAATATGAGAACGTATCAGGGTTTTGCGAAGCGTGTTGTTATCCGTTGCTTCACCGTTGTATGCCAGCAAGTCAGCGACAAAATCTTCTAAGAAAACGGAGTCAGCCCCGGTATTACCTCTGCTACCTACTTCTTCTTTGTCCACAAGTAGCACAATAACTGTACGATCCGGTTTGGAAACCTCTAAAATCGCCTGCATGGCGGCAAAGGTGCAAATCCGGTCGTCTTGACCATAACCCAGCACCATACTACGGTCCAGTCCCAGATCGCGGGCTTTTCCGGCAGGAACAAGTTCAAGTTCCGCACTGAGCAAATCTTTTTCTTCAATGCCGTAAAGCTCGTTTATGAGTACCAGTGCCTGTGTTTTCACAGCTTGTTTGATGCTTTTTTCAGATTCCGGCGGGATAGGAATAGAGTTAAATATAACATTCATTTTCCCTGCGGTGTGGGCTTCGCCAATCTTTTTTGAACCTTGTTCTTTCTGGGCAAGGTGAGGTAACAGGTCAGGAATCACAAATACTGGTTCATCTTCTTTCTCACCGATGGACACATTGATAATTCCCCCTTTTTTATCAATAACAACACCATGAAGTGCCAGCGGGGTGGAAAACCATTGATATTTTCTTATTCCGCCATAATAATGGGTACGCAACATACCAAGGTTAGTGTTCATGTCTTCGTAGAGTGGATTCTGTTTAAGATCAATTCTGGGAGAATCTATATGGGCAACAACAACGTTAACGCCTTCGGATACAGGTTTTTCCCCGAACCGGGCAGCAGCGAGGTTTTTACCGCGATGGATTCCGTAAACAGCTTTCTTGCCTTTGGTGGTGTAAATGCTATTGAAATTATTCGACTTGAGCAAATTCTCGGAAGTTGCCACAGTCTCCCGAACAGTCTTACACATATCTAAGAAAGTCTTATAGGTTTCTGCATATTCGGTTACTTTTTTCAGACTCTTCCTGTCTGCTTTTTCCCAGAAAAGCTTTGGTTTGTACAGAAGTTCTTTAGCTTTATCAGCTTTCATTTATTTCTCCTTCTACTCAATATTAATTACTTTGAATTTGCGGTCGCCTGCTGGTGCTTTGACAACAAAGAGTTCCCCTTTTTTCGCTCCGAGCATGGCTTTGCCAATGGGTGAGGCTATTGATACAGCAAGCGCGTTTTCCTGAGGCAAATCTACCTCGTCAACACCAACAAGCCGATAAACAGTTTCAATATCTTTATCCATCTCGTGGACTGTTACAAAGGCACCGAACCGTACCGCGTCTTTTGGAATTGTAGCCGTATCCACCACTTGCAGTTTTGCAAGTCGTCGTTGAAGATGGCTCAGCTCATTATCAATACGGCGTTGGCGTTCTCGCGCGGCATGATATTCCGCGTTTTCTTTCAAGTCACCGTGATCCCGTGCAGTTACTACCTGCTGTACAACTACCGGACGTTCTTCCAAAGCGAGATAGTTCATACGCCTTTTAAGTTGCTTCATTCCATCGGTGGTAATGTATTCTGCCACTGTTTACTATCCGTTTTTCTTGCGATTAAGTAGTTTCTGACCGTTTAACGCAGCTCTTTTCAGTCGTGCGTTTCCGCTTCTTACCCACATATTCACAGCCTGTTCAATCACTTCATCATAGAGAATAATTGCCCCCGTGAGAATTTCTACAAAATCTGGTTGCCGTGTGTTTTTGTATTTTTCATAAACAGACAGATAAAACTCTTCGTCGATTTTTCCCAGTACCTTCAAAAAACGAATATTCGCCGTAATCATTTCGGCAGAGGGATTAAACCAGTAGGTTTCCAGTCGCTTGAAAATATCTTTAATCAAATCGGGATTGAATTTCATGAGTTTTTCAAGAAGCTTCACGAGACTTTCTTTTACAGCCTCGTTATCCTCTTTGAACCACTTCATAACCATATCTAAGTACTTTGAAGTATCTTTTTTCAATAGTGGCAGTACTGCCTTATCGAGTAGTAGAATAATATCATGGGGGTCTTTCGCTTTATGCAGAAAACCAGCAATTAAATCGGTAAAAAAAACAGGATCTTTTTTAATCACTCTCGCCATGATATAAGCTAACGCCCATCTGCCATAATCGTCTTTCTTCCACAGGTATTTGTAGAATTCGACATACTCCATTGGTTTCTTTGCCATTTTTTTTGCCAGTGTTTTAGCAATAAAGGTAATGACTTCTTTTGGAACTTTGTTATCGATACGTTCGGGATACGCGTTGTAGATTATTTCAAAATTGAATTCATCTCGTGGCAGTTTCCGGGAAAAGAAGTCCTCGGTATCCTGCTGTAATCTAATTTTCCAATCCATCGGGATCATAGTTAACTCCTTTTC
>JAIOTM010000018.1 GCA_021106755.1 Candidatus Cloacimonadota bacterium
TGAACCTCTCAGGATCGCAGGTTCTATGTTTTAAACATCAAATGAGTTAGGGCGGCACATAACAATTTCGCTGAACTTGACCGGAAGACAATTCTTCTTAGAGCGTTTAATTAAGGAGTATTGCGAAAGTGTTTACCGCGGCAAGTTAGCTCTACGTTATAGCACCTGATGATGGCAGAATATTTGCTTTTAAATAATTATCATTTGTTTCCTTTTAAGGCCTTAATGGTTGTCGGTGGTCTTTTGTTCTTCTATATGCCTATACACTGCATGAATCGTACGGGAATTCCAACTTTTTGGGGATTAAAAGCTTGGTTAGATATGAACGACAATGAATGGAAAGTCCTTATCTGTGGGATCTTAATATTTTTGGTTGGGGTAGTCGGCCATAGTATTGTGAAAGAGAAATATGGTCAATTCACTAAAGTGACCGATGAAAAGGGTTATGTAGAATATTACCATTCAGAAAGCTGGATCAAATACGAAAGACAGAGGAACTAAATCTATAACAAAGATAGTGGAGCAGACGGCGTGAAGATAGCGGTTTTACGTAAAGGCCGTGCTAAATTGAAATTTACTTAGGCCGCTGCTCACCAGCAACGTTATGTTTTCTACCTCATCTAACGTACATATTTAAAGGAGATTATCATTGCCCAATAGCAACAATCTATGGAAGAGCTTGGTAGCTGTAATAGGCGCAGCGATTTTGAGTCTGATTGGTCCGAAGCTTGTAAATTCTGAGCAATTAACATGGTCAAAATGGTTTCTGCTTTTCATCTTTGCAATTTTTCTTTTGCTGTATAGCTTTAATTTTCTGGGGAAATTTCGGCAGAAAATTTTAATAGCCATACGTGATAGTTCATATTTTTCCCCAAAAATTGGCATCATTTATTCTGTTGCTGGCAATAAAGCTCACGGTATACCGCTGGTTTGGACTGATGTGGCACCAGAATGTTGGGGGACTTTAGTTCGTGACGCAGCAAGAAAAGTAAATCAAAATGTAAAGACTAAACGGATAGATGTTCAGGCGTCATTTGACTCTTTTGATGTAATAATAAATCCTTATGGTGGCAACCTACCTGAATTAAATCTTGTTGATTTTCCAGTTTATAAGAAATTATTGGATTATATCAAACGAGGAGGTTTTTTTGTCAATATCGCCGACATTCCGACGTACTGGGCCTACGAACCAACAGTCAATAGATTGGTTGATAGAACGCCTGCTGTATATGATGTCAACGGCCGGGTCTCTCGATTATTTTCGCGGACCCCATTACTCGAAGAACTTTCTTTGAGCGCAATGAATGTTGGTAAGCAAGAAGCTATTCAAATCAAGTTAAACAATCGATATAATGATTTTGGAAAGAGTGAATTGTCTTTAAGGGTAAGCCGATGCGTCACTATTGAAAAACATATAGAATCAGTTACGACACCAATAATATTTACGCAAACTTTGTCTAATGAAAAGAAAATCAACATTGAAATAACTCCACTTTTCTTCTGTAGCTACGGCAAAGGATTGTGTCTAATCTCACTGAGTTGGCTAGATCGTGAAGAATACAACAAAAACAAAGCCTATGGAGATTACCTTGATTATGGAATTTGTAATAGAGATCTCAAAAAGCTTATTCCATATTTAATTGTTAAGAAAATATTTAAAGAACATAACAAGGCTAATTCAGCCGACGCAAAAAGCAGCGCGGCTGATTAGCGACGTTAGGGCCAGAACCTCGAATACCACAGGGGGTACGATATGGACGCTAAAGACTATGTCGCAATCGTGAGCGGTTTAATTGGCTGCGCCACAGGTGCAACAGCGCTTGTACGCGGCTGGATGCTGGATAGGAAATTGCATTGGGAGCCATATTTCGAAAAGAAATGGAATCGTATAGGTGCCCCAATTCGCAATAACCTTGAAAAAATAAGGCATTGGTTAGATATGCTGGAAAGAGATTTGTCTGCTGAAGACCCAAACGATCTGTCAGTATCTCCCTCAGTCCCTCCTCCAGTCGGACATATAGACTGGAGTTACGACCGTCGTTTCCATAAGAAGTTGGACAAGTATAGTGCATCTCTGACAACATGCAGGGCCAGAGTTAAAAGATACAATGTACTTTTATCTTTGCTTGATGCAAAAACATATCAAAACTTGTCTCTTAGAGGATCTCTCATTGGTTCAGGACAAGTGGATGTTTCAGATAGTAGTCGCAAAGCCCATGAGGCAAGAAGGCAGGAGACGCTAGATCTATTCAAGTACTACCATGGAAGTGGCGACGTCTCTCTGGAGGAGCTGAGAGGCAACAAGAAGCTCGGTGCAGATATTGAGCAGTCAAGGTTAGCAATAATCCGTGATATAAGTACTCTGAGAGAGTTGATGGATCCGATTGAGAAAGTGGTTGACTTCTACGATACACGATTTGTGAGTCAGTAACGCCCTAACCAGGGCATGGTTCGGATTGCCTCCACGCTGCGCGTTCCGGCAACCGCACATGCCCGTCGTTCAGCTGAGAAAAATAGTACCGTTTAAGAGTGTAATTCAAGAAAAGGAGGAAGGAACATGCCATGTAGAGTCGGAATCACAACAAATCCTGAAGCACGAAGAGCTGCTTGGGAAAACAAGGTCGTTGGATTCAGGAATTGGCGGATCCTCGACAAGTATCGTAGCCGAGAGAAGGCGCAAGCACATGAA
>JAIOTM010000031.1 GCA_021106755.1 Candidatus Cloacimonadota bacterium
GGGTATCCATACACCTGCACTCATGGTTCCAGCAATCCTATTCCGGTTGGACAATCTATCTTCAGTGGAACCTATGACTGGCAGATTGCCGAATTTAATATTGACTACTGGGCAGGCAATACCGCGAACATTAGATTTGTATTTGGTAGCGACGGTAGCGTGGCCGGTGCCGGATGGTTTATTGATGATGTTTGTATCACCATAGACCCATCTATCGCGGTTCCGCAAAACCTTGTTGGAAGTCTGACGGGCAATATAGCCCTGCTGGAATGGAACAGCCCAGAGATCTCTGTAGATGGATATTATGTAAAACGTAATGGTGAGCAGATTGCTCATGTTACTGCTCCATACTTTGAAGATGACCTTTCGGAGATGCCATTAGGCGATTATCTTTATTGCGTAGCAGCAAAATATGGTGAGGAAACCTCTGCTTATACCGATGAAGTGACTGTGCATTTTACGCATATGAACATGTATGAAAACGATGTACCTATTTACTCTACGGAATTACTTGGTAACTATCCCAATCCTTTTAATCCCGAAACAACAATTCGCTTCTCTCTTGCTGGAGAACAATCGGTGAAACTCAATATCTACAATATCAAAGGACAATTGGTGAAAACTCTGGTTGATAATAACATGGATACCGGAAACCACAGTGTAGTCTGGAAAGGCACTAACCGCTTTAATAAAGTAGTTGCCGGCGGCATCTATTTCTATCAGCTTGAAACCTCCGCAAAGCGTTTCACCCGTAAAATGCTGTTGCTGAAATAGTTATTCAAAAATCACTTGAAAAATAATAGATGTAGGGTGTCCTTTGTGGGTAACCTACACGGATTTCGCACAGCTGATTCCAACATAGTGCTCTCATAATCTCAGGGAATCAACTATTCAAAGATTGGACATTGTAGCTTATTGATAAGATGTTATCCACTCTGGAGGCAACATGAAAAAGACGATGTTAATACTACTATCACTAGTACTAATATGTTTTTTAACTGCATTTGAATGGCACCATGAATACTATTTATTTGGAGAGGAGAACAACGATCCTGCATATTGGGACTCATGGTACGAAGTAGGCTCAACTATTGAATTATCGGACGGCAGTTTTCTTGTAACAGGTGATTATGTTACGCCGGCAGGATATGACCAATGGAATCATCATGGATTTATGGCCCGTTTTGATTCTCTTGGGCAACTAATGTGGGTAACAGAAGATGAGATAACAATACTGGATGATAGTGATCCCCCTGCACCTATAACGGTTGTATGTGCAAATACAACCGTTGCTGTAGAATTGGCAGATTCTTCCTTTGTAACTTTTAGCCATGTTGACTATCTCAGGTTACATCGCGACCGGTTAGTAAAACGTTCACTCGAAACCGGAGAAGTTATCTGGGTATCCCCCAATGATTTTGTTGACAGATACGTATATAATCTTCCGCCTGTTAGAGATTTGCAAGGTTTTATGAAATTTAACAGAGGATGGAATCCTGATGTTTACTATGAAGTAACCAGATTTGGTATTGATGGATTGGCAGAAAATATCACAAGTTTTACAATACCAGAGATGACCCATGCAGGGCTGTATACAATTGAACATATTAGTGATGACAACAGCTATGTTTTAGCCGGCTGGGTCCGTCTGAACGATCATCCCATTGCAAAACAAATGATAGTAAAAGTTGACTCCTTGGGGAATTACATAAATCACGCTTTCCGTACTCTCGCTGATAGCTCCTCTTTTCGTTATGGTGCATTAACATATGATCCAGAAGAATCTCGTTTATATGCCAGTGGTACATTAGATAGTCATCCAATAATAATTGACACCTACAATCTAAATCTTGATTTACTTGATTCGCAAATATACCAATCTCTAAATGCATCCGGCTATCCATCGCCGGCAGTAAAAATTGGTGACTGGATTATTATTAATCAGGATTTGTGGGATAATAGTAGGTCTTACTGTAATTCTTTTATAAGAATAAATCAAATAACTGGGGATGTGTATCAAAAAAAGACAGTATTTGATTTGGGAAGTCTTCCAGATTCAAACTACAATTCAATGTTTGCCGTTGGTGAGTATATCGTCACAAGCAGTGGGTACTATACGTTGGCAGACAATGGATCTCGACCATTACATATTGCAAAATTACATTACACAGAGATAGACGAAATAATAGCAAATCAGGATGAGGATGTACCGATAAGCAATACTGACAATCTAACTACTTACCCTAATCCCTTTAACCCCGAAACAACCATAGAGTTTACATTAACAGAACCATCACTAACCGAGCTATCTGTATTTAACATAAAGGGTCAATTAGTCAAGTCATTGGTAAACCAATGTCTTAAATCTGGTGTCCACAAGATTAACTGGGATGGAAAGAATAATTCAGGGCAATCCAGTTCGAGCGGAATCTATTTCTTCAAGTTAGAGCATGATAATGAAACTGTTGTTCAGAAAGCTACACTATTAAAGTAGGATTACGTAAATTATGAAACCGCAAATTTTTGCTTTGATAACCGCAATAGCCTGGGGAGTCGGTGGATATTTCGAGAAAAAGGGATTACACGCCGGAAATTTATCGCCGCAATTGGGAATCACCATTCGAACCTTTATCGCGTTTCTTATACTGGCAATTGTAAGCTTTCCTCAGTGGAAAACCATAGGACAGGCGGGAGTTAAATCGCTATCTATGATGGTGATTGGGGGAGGTGTTATAGCAGGTTCTGTCGGAATGCTCTGTTTTTATGCCGCGATTAAGGGTGCTCCACTATCTCGTGTAATGCCTATTGCTTTTACATCACCTTTGTTTGGGGCAGTGGCTGGAATCCTCCTCGGAGGTGAGTCTTTTTCCCTGAAAACAGCAATTGGAATGCTAATGACGGTTGGGGGAATTGTCATATTAACCGTGGGTTGAGTATGCGGCAATCATTTTATCTGTTCCTGCTACTGATAACGCTTACCGCTTGTACACAACGCAGAGTGGTGGAGCGACCACTATCTTATGCCGAAAAAATGCGATTAATACGACATTCTGATGGCACGGAAGTTTTCTCCACGAGAGATATCAGCAAATTGCATCAGGCTGGAGTAACATACGCTTATGCCTGTGAAATGACCGCTATTAAAAGCAATAACGGCACAATGTTATTAGAAACACCGGACATTACCTGGCTGAAGAACCTGCAGGCAAAACCAGCCTTTATCAAAAGAATTGCCGCTGTTAACATTTGGCGGGATAAAGACGCGTTTTCGGGTAGTGAAATTGCCCGTCTATATGCTACCAGAACCAATGCCGCAGTAATTGCTTATCTGGGGCTATTATATACTAATAAGGCAAAGCCTGTTTTTTCCGCCAAAGACCTGATTCTCTATCTTGATTATGGTGGCAGAGAAGCATACGCGGACAGTTTGCTTCAAAGTTTTGATAACGATTACAATACATTGCTCAGTGGCTTTGAGATTTCGCAATTGAAAGTGGCTGGCATTTCTGCTCGACTGGCAGTTGATTGCGCGCAACTTAACAGAACACGACAGGTGTTTTCTGCTCATGAACTTCTACGATACTTACAGGCTGATGGCTCAGTTAGTTACGCCCAACATTTGGCTGATGCCGGTTTTTCGGGAGCCAGTATCTATCGCTTCCGGCAACTGGGATTGAGTAGGGGGGAAGTGTTGCAATTTACAGATACTGACAAACCTAACGCTGTTTGCATATACGCGGAATATGACGATAATGATGAGTTTGAGCGTCCTTCCGCCATCAGGCTATTTAATGAGATTCATAAGCGTTATGATGTCTGGGTGCGGATTATTGGTTCGCGGGATTTGTTGTTGGTCGCTCTTGAACAAGCTCCAGATGCCGATTTATTGATGC
>JAIOTM010000114.1 GCA_021106755.1 Candidatus Cloacimonadota bacterium
ATTTATCAGATTGTCAGAAATAGCTATACCATTACTGTTTACAGTACCAGGTGTACCGTGTTCCTGAGAAGCCTGCCAGCTTTCGGGTAAATTATTATCAAAAAGCGGGTCAATTAATTCCAGAGTCGCGCCATTTCCATCGGGAAGAGTTACCCAGCCTCCTTCATCATCATATTCGACCGAATCAATAAGATTTTCATCCGCGTCGAAAAGACGAACTGTTTCACCTCCGCCGCTTAAACCGAAATCAAAATCCCCCACAAAGTTTGTTACTTCAGGAAACAAACTGCTGAAAATCACTGAATCCTGACATAACACAAAATAGCCATTGGATTCAATGATTGTATCTTCCAGAATAAACTGATGACTGTCATTTTCATCCCGGAATATCCATCCGGCAAGATTAAGAGCTGTTTGTCCGGGATTATATAGCTCAATCCAATCTCCCGTATTAAAATCATCGGATGAATGGTAATTGATTTCGTTTATTACTATATCTCCAGTTTCAGTGATAACATCCAGAGTATGATATTCGTATTCTGCCCGCTGAGGAGAAAGCACTGCTGCGTAAGTATTTTCAGCATATATGTAATACTGAATATCAAGATAACCTGTATCTAATGAAATACCAAATATGCCATCACCTGCCAGATTATCATTATGGTTTCCATCATCGAACATTTCCAGTTTTTCAAATTTATCGTATTCGTTCTGGCGATATCCGATTTTCAGAAGGTCGGCATTCGTGGTGCCGACAGTAATCCATACAGTTGAGTTTGGTGCGATAACTTCCGGTGATGTAGTAATATCGGAAATAACCGGTACTGTTACATTGAACGCGTCATGGTTGTTCAGAAAGGTAATTCTGCCTTCCATGAGTTCGGTAATACCAACAACAATGTGAGGTCCATATTGGATACTGTTATCAATGTTGTTAATGAAATCGTTATAAGTATAGAACTTATTTGGATCTACCAGCACACTGTTATCAATAATTCCCTGTAATTCCAAAGCTCTGGTTTCATACCAGCCATTGGAAAAATTCTCTTCGAGAATTGTTCTTATATGCGCTATATATGTTTTGAAATACTCCGGTGTTGGCAGTATTCTGCTGATGATTGGAAAATAAACGTTCCCGATATTGTAAAATGGATCAAAGGTCTGAAATTCTGTAAGTGACATTGGAGGATGCCCCTGACCACCGCTGAATGTTCCAAAAGCCATATTCAAATCCCAGCAGATGTAATTGAATTGACCATTATCATCCTGATAAAGATAGAAATTATGCGGTAACATAACAGGGCTGTCAGTACTGACGAGAGTATTATGAAAGGCAAGAAACCAGAGAAGTCTATCGACATCCAGAATATTTTCAATCTCTGACGTATTATGGTTTAAGGTGAAGCATAAATTGATAAGTTCCTGCCAGCCATAATCTGATTTCATCTCATAGCTGGTGTAGTAGGTAGTGCTGTCTGGTCCGAGATACCAAAGACTGGCAGCACCAACACCTATTACCGGATTGCCTTTAATCAGTGCATTTTCATCGTTATTGTAATAACTTCTTACGAAGAATTTATCTATTGATTGTACGTTAGTATATAATCCAATCAGTTGGTTATTTACATACACATTTGCATAATTGACTTTACATGCGGGGCAATATTTCGCGGCTATTTCGAAGCCAAGTGCTTCACGGACAAACGAAGGATCTACAAACTCGTTGGATAGTTTCAGGGTTCCGTATCCATCGTAAGTCTGGTTTTCGATTATGTAATCAAGTTTGATATTAAACGGATTCTTCGCACGAGTAGTATCACAGGAACTATTCCCTTTATATCGAACTCCAACGCTATCAAACAGAGTACCGTTGATGAGGGCGGTTCCTTCTAAGCGATCATTATTTCCATTAGCAAAATAGGTGTTTAATATCTGTTCCCAGTCAGCTTCCTCAAAAGTTATTTCAATTGTGCTGATTATATTCATATCGTATAAATCCTGAGCAGATACAAAACAGAATAGTAAAGCTACAGCAATAAACAAAAGAGTTTTTTTCATTATAATCCTCCATAATTATCAATGTACATTATATGACCGAATGGTCAGAAATTCCTGCGAAATAATTCAGTGTTAGAAACTGTTATCATGGCAGTTTGACATGCAACTTCCATTCCCGAAATCCCCATTTGAAAGGCACCCATGGGGTATTTTAAGCAAAGCTTGTGGTGGCATATCGGCACACCAGTAAGACTCAATGATTTACGTAGTAAATAATTTTACGGCTCGTAAACTTGCCATCCCCATTAAAATGGGTTTCGAGAAAAGGCTGAAGAGTCATTTCAGCCTTAACGTTGAATATTAAAAAAAGGCAGAAGTGTTCAAAGTTGTCAAGGTTGTTTTTGGGAATGCTCATATTTTCTCGCTATAGCTTACTCAGAGGTGTTAATACTTGTACCAGATGTAAGGATGAAGGGACGACGACTTAAAGAAAAAAGAAGCAATTCTCTATTATTCTACATCATCCTCTCTTGCAGAACAGTGAGCATAACCATAATAGATTCCGCGGTTTGAGGATTAATCGAAAGTTTGCGAAGCGTTTTTTTCGCAACCTGCAAGTCTCTTATTTTCATGGCGTTAGTATTAATATATAAGTAGTTATAGAGATAAAGCAAATAGTAACGCGCTCGCTCCAGATCTATGAGTTTAATCAGCGGAGTAAGTGCGGAACTGTTCAGTTTACAGGCGAGAGAATAGATAACCAAATCTATGTAAGACGAGTCGTTGGCTTGATCAATTACTATATTCAGCAGAGCTACCCAAATTGGGTTGGATTTGTTAACCGAAGCTATCACCACTGCCCGCATCACATCTTCTGAAGCAAAATCCAGAGCTTTATTGAGGTTAGAAGATGCTGCCGGAGAGAGGTCTCCATCAGGGGCGTCAAGGATAGCTTTTATCAGTTGGTCTTTAGTTGCCAGCATATCTATTTGCTTTTGAGCTACGTTCTTAGCTGAGATTATCTCATCAACATCTGTACAACCCATCAGTTTTGAGGTAAGCTCTTTCTGAATCGCTCTCCGCCTCTGGGTTATCATTTCGTCGGGCATAATATCCATATTAGCGAACCTGCTCAGTGGTTGCGATTTAATCATCTTGTAGCGCATCCTGAATCCGGCTGTATTCTTTTCAAACCACTCTTCATCAAGTAGCCATTCTGGCGTAAAGAATATTGAGTGAAAAACTTCATCCGTGTTTTTGGCTTCGGCTTCATAACCTTTTTCCTGTTTCTGCTGGGCAATTTCCACAGCTACCTGAACATACTCATCCCGGTCGCTACTCAACAAACGCAATTGCTCCTTCGCTTCTTCGTAGTTCATCTCTCCCAGAGCTTTAGCTACGGCAATCTTGATTTTTGAAGATTTACTGTTAACATACTTTGTCAGTACGGGAATTGATTCTTTTAATTGCAAACTACCAACGGCTTTTATTATCTCAGCGTTAAGAGCTTCGTTTACAGTCTGTAGATGCCTGCTCAACATATTAAACGCGTCAATACTGGTAAGTTGAGATAACCGATCTATTGAAGACCGAATAGCCTTTTCGGTAGTACCTTCCATTATTAATCCCAGAATATTCCAACCTGCATCGTCTCCCTGAATTATTCGGGCATAGGCAAGTTCAACCTGAGTAACTTCGCATGTATCATGG
>JAIOTM010000430.1 GCA_021106755.1 Candidatus Cloacimonadota bacterium
GTTTGTTCATTTTCATGACATACCTCCTATTTCTTGTTAATCAATTGATGTTGGAGATCCGGGTCTATATCGAATTCAACTTGCTCTGCGGCTACATCCACAATTCGAGGAGTAATCTCAATAATGAGGTCTGTAGTAGCAATTTCTTCAAAAGTATGTGTGAACAAGTATTCGCCGATAAACGGGATGTCGCCAAGGAACGGGAATTTGTTCTTTGTAACTACTTTTTGAGTAGTGAGCAAACCACCAACTATGATTTTGCTACCGCTTGGAACAGTAACAGTAGTGTTGATTTTACGTGTTTTAGTACGTGGTATATAACCACCAACCAACTCAACAACTGAACTGACTTCTGGAGCAATCATTGTAGTAATCTGACCATCCGCGTTCACTTTGGGTTGAACTTTAAGTTTAATACCAACTTCTTCACGTTCGACCTGGATTTCGTGGTCTCTGTCTAAAACAACAAACGGTACAATCTCGCCGATATGTATATCTGCGATTTGGTCGTTCATCGCGGTGATACGTGTATCTGTAAGCAGTTTAGCCGCGTTATTCTGCAATAACCAGTCGATGGTAATATCAAACGCGTATAACTGACGACTGAAATGGAACTGATTACTCATTTCATCCATTTTCTGAAAGTACTGAGCTTCCGGTAGCGTTGCAAAGTCAATTAAACTACCATGAGAAAGGTTGCTGTCTGTTCCAAGATATTGGTAAGGCAGACCTTGTCCGAAATCACCTTCAGGGTCTTCAGCCATAATAGTTGTTAACCTGTTTAAGCGAGACCAATCAATACCCATTTTTTTCGAGTCTGTGATATTGACTTCAATGAGCCGGGCGCGAATCTCAATCTGCTTGATAGGAACATCAAGTTCTTGGACGCGTTTAGAAATCTCACTGAATGTCTCAGGGTTAGCCATAACAATAAGTGCGTTAGAGCCTTCTACTGGTTTTATTTTACCAGGCATTATGCTCAGAGCTTCTTCAATCATCTCACTGTCAACATAATTGAGATTGAGAATATAGCTTCTTTCGCCTACTTCTTCTTCGATTTTATCTTTCTCTCCAACGAGAAAAGTTCTATCCCCAATCAACCGATATGAAAGGCCGACTGTCTTTACAACGAGGGAAAGTGCCTGCTCAATTGGAACATCCTGCAAATGAACGGTAATCTTTTTACCTTCGTATTTGCCTTGTTTGTCTTCAACCGCCGTATCAATTGCCAAAACAATATTAGCTCCGCTGAATTTTGCCATTGTTGAGATAACATGTGCTATGTCTCCATCTTCAACATCCAGCGGAATCTGTTTGTTCAGCAGTGCATCATCCTGAGCTGCCAGATTAGCTGAAAAGCTGAAGAGTAAAATGAGCGTAATCAGGGTCAGCCAGTTGGTACTTTTTGACATCTCCATAAATACTCCTTTGATCGTTTATTCTATTTTTTTTATTACCAGTTATCAGAGTCTGTCGTTTCCTTTCTTACTGTAGAAAGCCCGACGGGTTTTGGCGGAATGGGAGCCATTTTCAGAATCTCTTTTCGACCACCCTTTTCCAGAGCGATATGTTCGCGGCCGATTTCGACTATCTGCTTTCCTTCGGTACCTTTGACTTTTTCACCAATCGTATAAATGGTTGTATTTCCGCCATAGGCAATAGAGGCTTTTTTCTCTTCTCCGCCATCGCTAATATAAGTAGCTGTCAAGCGAACCATGGATTCTACTTCGAGTATCCATTGCTTCTCAAGGTCAACTTTTGTTTTAACGATCAAGTTCTGTTCCAGCGGATCTTTGACAACTGTAAACTTGAACTGCTTTCTGTCCTGAATAGATTGTTCAATTGTTTGAATCTGATCCATCAGTTTTTCGCTCAGTCCCAGTTTACTAAACTTTGATTGTGCAGGTATTTCTTCTACATCTCTATAGAAATAGAAATCCCTGACAGCGTAAACAATGATAAGTATAAATATCACTGCAATTGTGAAATCTTTAATGTACCTGCCGGCCATTTAAACCTCCTTGAGAATTTTGAAAGTAGAGAGTTCCAGAGTTACGCGGTAGCGTGTCTGGGTTTCTCTGATATTCTCACTATCTACACTGGCAGATTTTTTCTTATCCTGTACCGGTCTAACGTCCAGAGTCTGGATTTTGATTAGTTCATCAAAGCTCTCAAGCTTTGTAAGAAATTCACCGAGTTGCACATACGTTGTATGTATCGACATTGTGTACTGATGCTCAATTAAGTGACCCGCGGAAAACGCGTCTTTCGGTGTAATTGAGAAAACAGCAATTTTGTAATCGTCAGCAAGTGCAGCCAGTTTCTTGGCGAAGTCATTAATCTCGTCCGCCAGATAATCCTTATCTTTAGACATACTATTTTGGATAACAGTTGCTACAGAATGAAGTTCACCAGATAACACTTCGGCACTGTTCAGCTCTTCCTGAGCTTTTTTAATACGCTTGTCAATTTTGCGAATATCGCTCTTTTTTGTGTCTAGCATGTGAGTGCTGGTTACAAAGAAAACAACTGTCAGCAGAATAACAACCGCCATCATTAACAGATATCTTTTCTTTAAATCCATATCCGTTACCTCCTACGCTTCTTACCAGTTTCTTCCGAAATCAAGTCTATCTGGAAGCGGATTATATCCACCTCTTTTTCTCGATCGCGGCGTGACTTGACGAATAAGATATCGTCAAAATCTTCACTGATTTGTTTTTTCTGCTTCAGATCTTCTATAAAAGCGTTTATTAGATCATGTTCTTTTTCTTTCTTATCGACCTGAGTAATCCCGTACAAACTCAGCTTTTCTCTCTTAAAAGAAAAATGAGTAATCGCGATTTTATCGTCTTCGCGTTCGGCAAGAGCTACCAGCTTTTTCGCCCAGAAAA
>JAIOTM010000073.1 GCA_021106755.1 Candidatus Cloacimonadota bacterium
AACTGTACCAAAGCTTTCCGTGATTACTCACAAAAGCTATGGCGGTGCGTATATCGCTATGAACTCCCAGCATCTCGGTGCTGATATGATTTTTGCCTGGCCTGCGGCTAAGATAGCTGTCATGGGTGCTCAGGGAGCGATCAATATTATTTCCAGCTACCGAAAAGCTATCAAAGATGCTGACGACCCCGCCGCCATGAGGCAGGAGAAAATCGAAGAATACGAAGATAAATTCAACACCCCATATATAGCTGCCGAACGTGGCTATATCGAAGCAGTTATCAATCCAGCCGAGACCAGAGTAAGGCTCATTGATGCTCTGGAAATCCTTTCGGGTAAGAGCGAAAGTCTGCCACCAAAAAAACATGGAAACATTCCGGTATAGGCGGGGCTATGGAAGCTAAGAAAAAAGCGGCAATCGCGGCGGTTGTGTATTACCTTTCTCAGATAAAAGCTGAGACTGTGATTCCGCCCCCGATAAACATTGCCAGTCCGTGGACACTCAACAGCCGAATGACAATCATGACAAACCGCTCATTGTTACAACGTAGAGTAATTAAAAGAAGATAAATGGAGGAACTTATGTACGGCGTAGTTAAACCTGCTGAAATGAATTATTCAAAAAGCCGTCGGAAACCAGACAATTCGATAAAAATCCAGGACCTTTCGTTCCGGGATGTCACCAGTCTATTTTTGCTACCCGCGGTAGAACCGAAGACTTTATTACCGTTGCCGAAAAAATGGACGAAGTAGGCTTCTACTCAATGGAAGTTTGGGGCGGAGCTACTTTCGACACAATGCACCGCTATCTTAACGAAGACCCCTGGAAAAGAATCCGTACTCTGAAGAAGCACATGAAGAAGACACCATTTTCGATGCTTCTTCGCGGACAGAATCTGGTTGGATACCGCAACTATGCCGATGATGTTGTGGAAGCTTTTGTTCAACGTGCCTGCGATAACGGAATCGATATTTTCCGGGTATTCGATGCTCTGAATGATTTCAGGAATTTCGAGACAGCAGTTAAAATCATCAAGAAGAATAAGAAGCATTTTCAGGGAACAATCTGCTATTCGCTTACCGAACCCCGTATGGGCGGAAGCGTGTATAACCTTGAATACTATCATAATAAAGCACTTGATTTAGTAAAACTTGGTGTTGATTCAATCTGCATTAAAGATATGGCAGGCTTGATAGCCCCTTACGATGCTTTCGAGCTTGTTACGATGCTCAAAAAAACGGTTGAAGTACCAATAAACCTGCATACGCACTTTACTTCTGGGATGGGAGACCTTACGTTATTGAAAGCAATCGAAGCGGGTGTGGATATTGTTGATACATGCATGGCACCGCTGGCTTACCGAACATCTCACGCCGCAGTAGAGCCTCTCGCCGCTACGCTTCTCGGTACAAATCGGGACACAGGTTTTGACCTGAATCAACTCGCCGGGATTTCTAAGGAAATTGAGAAATTCACGCCTAAGTACGTGCACTTTCTGGATGATACCGAGCTGGCTGTTATCGATATAAACGTAATTCTGCACCAGACACCAGGTGGTATGCTCTCCAATCTGGTAAATCAACTACGTCAGATGGATGCCATAGATAAGTTAGAGGAAGTTTTCCACATGCTTCCAAAAGTCCGTAAAGACTTGGGGCAAGTACCATTAGTAACACCCACCAGTCAGATAGTCGGGATTCAAACTGTAAATAATGTGCTGTTTGATAAAGATGGGGAAGAATACTCACTGATAACCGAGCAGGTTAAAGACCTTTGTTTTGGATTATATGGCAAAACTCCCTGTCCGATTAACAAAGAAGTTCAGAAGAAAGCCCTCAAGGGTTATCAGCGCGGACAGAAGCCAATTACTGTTCGCCCAGGGGATATTCTTGAGCCAGAGCTTTCAAAAATGAAAGAAGAAGTTGGCGATTTAGCAAAAGACCTTGATGATCTTCTCATCTGCGCTCTCTATCCTGTTACGGGAAAACGCTTCCTTCGCTGGAAATATAAAATTGATGAGCCACCTGCTGAAGTACTCCCGAAAACGCTGGAAGAGGTTGAGCGGGAACGTGAATTAATTTCGATGGCACTCAAAGGTGAACTGGTTGAAAAACCGCTGGCTCCAACCGATAAACCGGAAAATATCCAGAGCTTTGATGTCTATGTCGATGGTGAGTATTTCAAGGTTGAAGTAGGCACGGACGGCTTACAGCCAATTCCCGGAGCAAGCGTCAGCCCTGCCAAAGTTGCCAGACCAGCAACCCAGCCACCAAAAGCCGCACCGAAAAAAGCTGAGAAGAAGCAGGTTGTAATTGCCGATGGAGTGCATCCTGTTACGGCTCCAATCCCCGGTATGATTATTGAGTATAAAGTCAAAGAAGGTGACACGGTAAAAGTCGGCGATGTACTACTTGTTCTCGAAGCAATGAAGATGTACAACAACATCGAAGCATCGGTTGACGGAACTATCAAAGAAATACCGCATAAATCGGGAGATTCAGTGGCGAAGGACGAAGTTCTTTGTTATATTGACGGATAGGTTTTCAATAATATCAATAATTTGAAAGTGTCGATTTTATCGGCACTTTCTATTTACCTTTTCGAATTGAATTGAGTCACTTTTTCCCATAGAATTGTGCCTGAAGAATCACAGAATTGTTTTAGAAATTCAAGAGAAAATCTGTTGATTACTTTTCCATATTCTATAGCAAATTGATAGTTTTTCTCTTTTGCTTTATATCCAAGAGGCTCAATTATTTCCGTATATAGATTTTCATTCCCAGAAATAAATTCCCAAAATCGCTGACCGCATAATTTGCGAAATTCATCCTTTTCAGGCTTTTTTCAAAAAAGCAAATCAGATGAATATTTTGCTAAAT
>JAIOTM010000140.1 GCA_021106755.1 Candidatus Cloacimonadota bacterium
AGGTACCGAAAAGTTACCGGAATTGATTCCGTTAATATCTTCGTAGAGCAATTGATAAACTCTGATTCCAACAGATGTTACTTCCAGGCGATTAAGATTACCATCACTTTCCCCGACAATAATATCCAATAATCCATTCTCGTCTAAATCGCAAACAGTTTGAGAAGTGTAACTACCCAAATCAACAACGGAAAAAGCAGTTGTATCCGGGTCGAAATTATACCAGTCCGTGGAATGGCATTCATCGTTGAGGAAGTAGAATAGCCTGCCGCTTAAGTCTCCCGTGATGATGTCGAAATAACCATCCTGATTTGGATCTATCACAACCGGGCGGGTGTAAGATGTTCCCTGCCCCCAGATATCGCCGACTACTTCAATATATTCTACTCCCATAAGAGAGAATACACTCATCGTGAGGAGGATAACCAACCCCATGGTAATACTCCGGGTGGAGTTATTGAAACTTTTCATTTTTTTATCCATCAATCTAACAGATTCCACTAATCAATCGTTCCGGTCAATGATTTTTTCGGACTGTTGACCCATTTTGTGTTGCTGCAATTTGAAAAGTGTGGCAAAGATATGCTCGAAAACACCAACACGTTATTTTTTTTCAGGTGGGTCAAACTCTGTAATAACAGCTTCTTTTTTCTTGTAAAGCTTACCAGTATGCTTACGAATTTCTTCCATCTCAGGTCTAATATGCTTATTATAGCAATCTGGGCAAATACCGTGACTGAATCTTGCCTGCGAATGAGATTGAATATAAGCTTCTATCTCTTCCCAATAGTCTTTGTCGTTGCGTATTTTCTTGCAATAAGAACAGATAGGCAATAAACCCTCAAGAGTTTTCACTTCGCTTAAAGCTTGCACCAACTCCTGACGCTGGAACTCCAGTCTAAGCGAGGAGGTTACCCGGGCAGTCAATTCAATTCGGCTAATCGGTTTACTGATAAAATCCACAGCCCCGGACTCAAAACTCTTTCTGAGCGGCTCGGAGTCAAACATTGGAGCAGCCGTTATCATGATAATTGGAATCCGGCTGAATCGCTTATCTTCTTTTATCAACCGACATAGTTCATATCCGTCCATACCGGGCATGAAAATATCAGACAGGATAATATCCGGTTTACAGCTTCCCATCGCCTTCAGAACGTCCTGACCTGAGTGGAAACCGTTTATGCGGGTGAAATTTGCTTCTTTCAGCAGTTCCTCTATTAATTGAACGATACTCGGATCGTTATCGACCACATCGATATGCGCGTTGCGGATTGTTTTCTGAAAATCTGGTTCCATATCACTTCCTTATTTGGTTTGCGTATTCGAACATTTCTTCCAGGGTTTTATACTTTCTGAAAATCTCCATAGCCTGCTGAAGCTGATTATCCAATTCCAGCCGGATTCGATAGGTGACTTCGGTTCCAGCCTTTTTTCCAGCTATTTCGGCGTGTAACCGGTTTTTAATCCACGAAATGGATTCCTGCCATGAAAGCTCATCAATCTTGATGTCTCTCTCTGTCAGATACTTCTCGAATGAGGCTAGTATTTTCTCATCCACCTCGAAGTTACCGTCAACGTCATTCCCGTTATCTGCGTAATACTCTACAGCATACGAAAAGAACGCGTTTTCCATACGAAGCTTCTGCTCAAGGAGACTCAAAGTGTCAGGTTCTAAGATGATATCAGGCATGATGCCACCGCCGCCAAATACTTTCCGTCCATTAAGTGTATAAAAGACTTCTGTTGAATCGGGCTGAGACTTGCTTCTGTTAAAGCGACTCTCTAAGCGGTCAGCTTCGCTTTTGTGGATGCAACGTCCACTGTTAATGTAATACTTCGATGTAGTAATTTTTATTCCACCCTGCGAGAGTGGAAAAAGTTGCTGTACAGAACCTTTGCCAAAAGATTCTTCGCCGATAATCAAAGCACTATCGTAATCCTGAAGTGTACCCGCGAAAATTTCAGCCGCGCTGGCTGTGGCATGATCTATCATTACAATGATTGGATAACCAGGTGGTTCAACCTTCCGCTGTGTAATATATTCCCGATTGTTTTCCTCTTCCCTGCTCTTTGTAAAGACTACCCGTTTGTCTATGCCAATAAACTCGTTCACGGTTTCTACAGCTTCTTCGAGTAATCCTCCGGGATTATAACGTAAATCTATTATATATCCATGCGGATTGGACGGCTCCAGCTTCTTGAGTGCCTGCCGTAAATCATCGGAGGCGTTGGCGTTGAAGCTACGTATCCGAATATAGCCAATATTGTCTTCCAGCATAAAGGAGTAAGAAACGCTCCTGATTTTAATCACATCCCGAATAAGGATAAAATCCAATGGCTTTTCAATTCCGGGACGAATAATTGATAACTCTACCGGAGTGCCTTTCTTTCCACGCATAAGTTCAATCGCCTCATCAGTTGAGAAACCTTTGATATTTTTGCCATCCACAACCGCAATTTTATCTCCGGCGAGAATACCTGCATTAAAAGCTGGAGTATCTTCAATGGGAGCGATTACTGTAATGTAGCCACCCTGCTTGTCGATAGAAATCCCTAAGCCTTCAAACTCACCTTCTGTGTCCGAACGAAAAAAGTCGAAATCTGATGAATTAAAATAGTGCGTATGTGGGTCAACCTTCTTGAGCATACCGTCTATAGCGGCATCTAACAGTGAATCTATTGGTATCTCAGTCACATAATTATCGTTGAGCTTGAAAAGTATTTCATTAAATAAGCGTACCTTGCGGTAAATCCTGTCTTGCTCTTCTTCAGATTCAAAATCATCCTTCGCGTTAGTATATGTCCATATTCCAAGAGCAATCCAGATAATAACAAAATAGAGCAGAAAACGCTTGCTGGAAACAGAGAGCATTAAGAGTCCATCCTTATCATATCGGAAATGATATTCATTGCTTCATCGATATATATATCCCGTCGCAGATTCTTGGTAAATTCCTCTTCCTGCTCACGGTCTTGTTTACTTTTGAGGTTCCAGCCAGTCTGTATATGGTTGATTTTCAGTTGCTCGTTTACGTGCAACTTATCCCGAACATCCTTAGTGGCTGAACGTGTTTCCAGGCGTTCGGAAATCATTTTATCAATGTTCAGATTAATTATTGTATCCTCGACCATTTTTTTGAGCTTTTCATTACGCCTGATTACCTCATTAAAAGCCGGGCTGGAGTCTATTCTGC
>JAIOTM010000332.1 GCA_021106755.1 Candidatus Cloacimonadota bacterium
TAGTTTTCAGGCTGTCTGGAGCTATTTGATGAAGTTTCTGAAATATTGCGATTGATTTGTCGTAACCTTCGGGACTATCTGCTGTTGCAGACTTGAACAATGTCTGTCCTTCTTTGAAGTAGAGTATCCAGCAATTACGCTGCTTTGTCTTTGCATCGCTTGCAATCACCTCAAACTCGCTTGCATTTATCTGCATGATTTTCAGGTAGGTCTTTGCCTGTTTCTTGTCTTCCGGTTTAAGAGCTACTACCGCTAAAGCAAGGTCATACATTTTGTAGGCTTTTTCCAGATAACTCAGTTTTTCGTCAAAATTGTCTTTTGACCATTGGTAGTAAATGTCGCCCAGATTTTTCAGTGCTTGCAGAAATTCCGGGTTATATTTAAGAACAGTTTGCAGATTTGTAACAAGGTTTTCATCGAACTGTCCATACTTGAAATCTCGTTTAGCACTTGCCCAGCCGATTTTAGCGTCGCGCTTGCTAATCTTCTCATAGCCACTCAGACAGGGTAGCAACAACACCGCTATCACTATAATTAAGGTTAATCTTTTCATTTATTTCTCCTTACTATTTAATCTCTGTAATCGGACACAGCATCTGCACTGGCTCTTGTCCAATACTATTAATTAGTGTCTCCAAATCCTCGAAACCGTTTGCCGCAAGATATTTTGACACTATACTACTTTGAAGAAAATCCAGTTTCTCTTCTAATAAAACGTCAAAGAACGATTTTCGCTTCGGTAAATATTGTTCTGACCAAGTATGGGTTTTGGCAAGTTCCGCAGCTTTGGCAACAGCATCATCTAAATTTCCGACAGCATCAATCAGTTGGTGCTCTAAAGCTGTTTCTGCGAGCCAGATTCTTCCCTGAGCTACTTCTTCTACTTCGTCCATTGTCATTTCACGCCCCGTAGATATCCGACTTTTGAACTCCTTGTAAACCGACGCACCGAAATACTCCATAGAGGTTTTCATTTCCGGGGAAAGTTTTTGCCAGGGGTTAATCGCGAAAATGAATTTTCCTCTCGATATATATTCATCCTTAAATCCAAGTTTCTTTTTAAGTCCTTCAAACTCAGGTAGCATTGAAACAACACCGATTGAACCAGTTATTGTAGCTGGTTCAGCATAAACATAGTCACCATGACAAGACAGGAAGTAACCACCGGAAGCGGCAATATCTCCCATCGAAATAACCACAGGTTTAACCTTTTGCAATGCATCTATGCGGCTGAGAATAATATCCGATTCCAGAGCACTACCGCCTGGACTGTTTACGCGAAGCACAACAGCTTTTATTTTATCGTTTTTCTCTACTTCTTCCAGCGTTTTTATCAGCCGGGATGAAGAAATGTAATCCTCGTCCCATCTCCCTTTGGGCATAATAACGCCCATACAATAGATTACAGCAATTCTGTCTGGTTCTGAGCAAATATTTTCCGGCATGTTGTAATCATCAAGTCCAACCAATTTCTTTCTATCAATACCGAGCTCCTTTTTAAGCTCCCATACCTGCTTCAGTTCATCGACCAGACCCATTTCGAGTGCTTCGTCAGGAGCAATAAACATGTGGTCACGCTGCTCGTAAATGTCGGTAATCTGTTCAATTGACATATCCCTGTTTTCCGCGATTACTGTTAGTTTATAACGATACAAACCATCCAACACAGGTTCAATGTTCTGGCGAAGTTCGGGAGACATGGAGTCTCTGGTATAGTTCTCGAAAGCACCTTTGAATTTACCTGCGTGAAATACATGCATTTTTATTCCCAGCTTTGCCAGCAACTTTTTGTAATAGTGCTTTGAGGTTCCTGTTCCTGTCAGGATTATTCCACCCGAAAAAGACGGTGTCAGGTAAATTTTATCGGCATAGGAAGCTATAAGATAATCCCTATCCGTACCCATATTAAAAACAGCGTAAACAGGCTTACCTGTTTGGGAAAAATCGTGTAGAGCCTTCCCGATATTTACTAAAGTAACACCACCAGCAGCGAATCCACGCGGCTCCAGCAGAATACCCCTGATTTTATCATCTGTAGCTGCTTTTTCGATTTTGTGGACTATTTCAAAAGCACACTGTCTTTCATCAAAAGGTGAGCTTTTTGTTTGTTTGTATTCTTCTACAACTCCGGAGAGCTTCAGGTGAAGCCAGGAGTCCGACTGCAATCTATCCTTTTTTGAAGCAATGTTGCCAACGGCAAAGCCTATTGTGGAAAACCCGATTATCGACATAATTATTAGTAGTCCTATTGATGTAAGACAACCAAAAGTAAACCATTTACCTTTCATATAATCTCCTTTTTCGTATGAGCAGGTTACGTTGAGTTTATTAAATATTTCATATTTTTCAATTATCTCTCATCGTCAATGAAAAAATGCTGAATTACTTCGTCCGCCACAAAGCGTCCCTTACGGGTTAAACGCGCGTGAGTGACATCTTCTTCCAGCATTGAATGCTTTTCCAGAAACGCTGTAACATCGCTGTACTTCTGCTGAAAATCCACTCCAAAACGCCGCGAAAACTCCGCAAAGCTAATCCCAATTGTAGTACGTAGTCTCAACATAATATACTCTTGCTCTCGATTATTCAGAGTTTCATGCTCCCACTCCCGCGACCCGCTGTCCACCATCTCTATCCAATCCACAATTGAAACCGGATTCTTATATCTACGTTCGCCCGTAAACCCAGCGGCGGAAGGTCCAAATCCCATATAAGGTACTTGATTCCAGTACGCACTGTTATGTCGGGACTCGAACCCCGGAAGCGAGAAATTAGATAACTCGTACTGAGAAAAACTGGCAACAGTAAGCCAATCGCATAAATTTTCATACATTTCCGCGGCTGTATCACCATCAGGAAGTTTACTCTGCCACCCGGCAAGAGGTACAGAATCTTCTAAGCTGAGACAATAAAGAGAAAAATGCTGCGGTTGTAATTGACAAAGGGCTTTCGCGCTTTGAAGTACAGAGGTTGTCTCTTGCCCCGGAAGTGCGTATATCAAATCTAAGGAAATATTGTCAAAACCTGCTTCCCGTAGCATAGATACGCAATTGACTGTATCCTCGTGGGTGTGAATTCTACCAAGCCAGCGAAGCTCCCCCGCATCCGTGCTTTGAGCACCGATGCTAACCCTGTTGAATCCCAGAATCCGTAGTTTTTCAGCGTAATCAGAGGAAATTGTCGCTGGATTCACTTCCAGCGTCAGTTCCTTGCAGTGGGAAAGGTCAAAATATGAAAGAATTTTTTCAAACTCTGGAATTTCTAACAGCGAAGGAGTTCCACCCCCAAAGTAGAGCGTTTCAGGATAAAGAGTTTTCCCAATCTGCCTGATTTCTTTTACCAGACACGAAACGTACCTGTCTTGCAATTCTCTATCTAAGGGAACAGAAAAAAACGAACAGTAACCGCATTTACGGATGCAAAATGGAACGTGTATGTATATCACTACTTTACAAGTCGGAAGAACCGTTCCCAGCGTGTCCGGGTACGTGGATGATATTTCCCCTGACTTTGAAGGATGAAGTAACGAATATCTTTAATCGGAGGCTCTCCTGTTGACCAGAATATTATAAACGGTGTCCCTGTAATGTCGTGTTTTTCCAGAAATCCCCACCAGCGACTGTCTTTACTCATATCTCGGTTATCACCCAAAACAAAATAAGCGTTCGGAGGAACTATCACAGGTCCAAAATTGGCACGCGTCCCCATGTTCTTACCATCATAAAGCATCTTGCCGTTGTTGTTTAACGCACCATAATTCACATTGGTAGGAAAATATTCCTCACTCTGAGAGTCCCAGTGTATTTCGTTTTTACCTGTAAGGTTCTGTTTATCAACAAACTGCTCAAATCCACCAGTGTAGGGGCTTCCATTGATATAAACAATGTCATTGATGATTTGGAGCGAATCTCCGGGCACTCCAATTACCCGTTTAACTACGTTCTTTCTGGCGTGATAATGGAAAAAGAAAGAACTTTTATTCCAATAAATGGGACCTGCCAGCTTCGCGAATCTTTCTCTCGGCTGAGGTTCTGTCGGATCTGCCGGATAACGGAAGGTAACAATATCGCCCCGCTTCGGATTGGAGAAGAAATAGGCTGTTTTATTCGCTACGAGGTAGTCTCCAATAAGTAGCGTGGATTCCATTGAAGATGATGGTATTTTGAAATTCTGAAACGTGTAGTTGCGAATTATCATGGCTACTACAAAAGCAAACAAAATCGCTTCTATGTAGTCCTTTACAATATTCTTCCGGTTTTTTATTTTATCTTTTTTCTTAAACATAGCATTTCCGTAAGTCAGGCTGTGGCTGTGATTTCTTGTGTCAAGCTAAACCTATACGATATGACATCTAATCCAGTATCTTCAACGTAAATTAAGAACACATGTTACCTCCTCCGTCTATTCCTGCTTGACTGCCAACAGCTTCTCCATAGAATTACATAGAGTAAATTATGAATACAAAGGGATACAAATGAAAGCTCTCGTAATAGCCGAAAAACCAAGTGTTGGACGCGATCTCGCCAGTGTGTTAAACTGCCGTAACAAACGCAAAGGTTACTTAGAAGGAGAACGCTACATTGTTACATGGGCGTTGGGACATCTCGTTACTCTGGCAGAACCGCAAGCCTACGACAAAAAATACAAACAGTGGCAATTGAATGATCTGCCTATGCTTCCTGAACCCATGCGCACTCACATTATTCGCAAGACAGCACCTCAAATGCGAGTAATTCAAGGGCTGATAAACCGTAAAGACATCAGTGAGGTAATAATCGCTACCGATGCCGGACGGGAAGGTGAACTGGTTGCCCGGTGGATACTATTGAAAGCTAAATGGAAAGGTGCAATCCGGCGACTGTGGCTTTCTTCTCAAACCGAAGTAGCTATCAAGGAAGCTTTCCAGAACCTGAAACCCGGCAAAAACTATCTTCGCCTCTACGATGCCGCTGTCTGCCGCTCCGAAGCCGACTGGTTAATCGGACTTAACGTAACCCGTGCCCTCACTTGCAAATATGATGCCC
>JAIOTM010000459.1 GCA_021106755.1 Candidatus Cloacimonadota bacterium
CATGACAACCTTATACTGAAAAACCGCATCAGGGAGCAATCGGCTTATCCGCGCTTAATAGGCAAGAGTCATGCTATCTCAGAGATTCTTGATGTTGTGAAGATGGTGGCTCCAACTAACACTACTATTCTTATTACAGGCGAAAGCGGTACAGGAAAAGAGATTGTCGCGGAGGCAATTCACGATTTAAGCCCCCGCAAGAAGAACACATTTATTCGAATTAACTGTGCCGCCTTACCGGAGCAACTAATCGAAAGCGAGTTGTTTGGCTTTGAAAAAGGAGCGTTTACCGGAGCTATCAAGCGAACCCGTGGTAAATTCGAAATATCTGATAAAGGCTCCATTCTACTGGATGAAATATCGGAAATGAATCTGGACCTACAGGCAAAGTTACTCCGCGTGATTCAGGAAAAGGAGATTATGCGAATTGGTAGCGAACGCCCCCAGAAGATAGATGTCCGGGTAATTGCCACATCCAATCTGGACCTGACAGAAGAAGTTTCCAAAGGTAATTTCCGCGAAGATCTGTTTTTCAGGCTGAACATTATTCCAATCCACCTGCCACCGTTACGCCAACGGATGGAGGATATTCCACTTCTTGTGGAAAGCTTTATGAAACAGATGTGCTTCGATTTGGGAGTTCCCCTGAAAGTATTGCAAATAGGTGCTATGGACGCTTTGCTTCAGTACCATTGGCCCGGTAATATCCGTGAATTACAAAATGCTCTGGAACGGGCGATAATCACTTCGCCGGGAACGGTTATTAAAACGGAAGCGTTTCAGTTTATAAATATTCGGCGAGAGGGAAAGCCTGAAGCAGGAGTAAATCCAGTTGTTAGTTCGCAGCATAATCTAAGTGGAAAAACCATCGCCGAAGTAGAAAGGGAGATGATTTACCAAACCCTGGAAAAAACTGGCGGAAACAGAACAGAATCAGCACGCGTATTAGGTGTTACTACCAGAACGCTACGCAACAAACTAAAACTATACGAAAGTGAAAGCTCGGCTTGAAAATTCAATGGAGAAATCCGTTTGAAGTGTCTGATGACGGATTAAAACTATTTACCTCACCCGCGTTACTTGGCGTGTTTGACGGGATACGCGGTTTCTCTTTACGATACATGGTATGTCAGTCAGATAGTGGTGCGGATATTGCGATTTGTCCTGTTTTCACGCGCGACAAATTCGGGATTAAAACACTTGCTAATCCACCTCTATTGCCTTACAACGAGATTACATACATAGGGATTGATTCTATTCCGGTTAATAAGCAGGCGGAATACCAACTGGAGATTAATCAAACCCTGGCAGAACACCTGCGTATATTTTCCAGAAGGGCATTTTTTGCACTGCATCCCAATCATTCGGATATACGGGGCTTCACGGGGAAGAAATTTCAGGCTACGCCGCTTTATACAAACCGGATTAATCTGGAAACCTGGAATCCTGCTGACTATCGTTCTTCCCGAAAGAACGACCTGAAAAAGATGAGCAAATATAAGGTTACTCTAATTGAAGGTTTTAATGCTGAATCCTTAATAGAACTGGCAGACAAAACTTATGCGCGAAAAGGGAAAAAGCTTCCGTTAACAAACGCGGAACAAAAGCAATTACTGACACATCTCGAAAAGAACAATACAGCGGTGCAATATTCTCTTTTGATAAATGACAAGCTTGCGGCAGTAAAGCTGACGCTGTTAGAGCCGTCCACGGGAACAGCTTACGCTTGGCAGGGGTACAATGATCCGGAATTTCTGTCTCTCGGTGTCTCTACCCGATTTACACACGAGATGTTGGTATTGCTGAAAGAACAGGGCTATCGGCACTACGATTTCTGCGGTGCTAATGTACTATCAATCGCTAGTTTCAAGGCTGGTTTTGGAGGAGAAGTAACAGTTTACTACAAACTTACGTTTTCCGATGTTCCATTGCTGGATGCTCTTTACCGGATGTGGAAATATGTTCGCGGTTTATTTAGACCGTAAGCTGGAACGTTTCCAGCGTCAGGTTCAATACAGTCTGGATTTTCTTTTTGAGACTTCGGGTTATTCTCATCGCTTAATATACAATCTTTCGGAGTTGCGTGATACGGATATTATTCTTGTATATGGAATGATAGAACCAACTGAAGACGAAGTCAGGCAGATTGCTCAGGGTAGGATAATGTTTTTTATTCCCTGCGAACCGGAACTTCTTAAAGAAGAGCCTCTCAGGCGTTCGCTTGTTGAGAACATGCTCACAGAGCGTAAATTCAACTATGCTGTTCCGATTCTCACAAATAAAGAAAAGGCTAAACCCGTTATTGTTAAACGAAGTGAGGACTATTACTTCGGGAAATACAATTTTGATTTGATAGCGAATATCTTCTTTCATCTTTCAGGGAAAGAAGATGATATGAAAGAGAGCAAAGCCAGCGGAAAATCAACTCAGGAAACCCGACTTTTTCATCACTTCTCAAACTCTCCCTTTGTTAATGAGCTTTTATGGATATTCGAGAACTTTACAAGCGAAGCAGTGGAAAATTTTCGAAGCTACTCTGTACGAAAAGCCTACTGGCCTCAAGGGGAGCAAATGGCAGCCGCTCTCACCTATAATATCATCCATTTGCAGAAGTGGAACTGGAAGAGGTTGTTATCCTCAGTTGTCGAAGATATTGGGCTGTTGTTATCTTTCAGGTGGAAACAATGGGGTGTGAATGTTACAGGCAAATTCCGCTATCTTTCTACTAACGAAGAACCATGGTGGAACTTTCCGCAGA
>JAIOTM010000248.1 GCA_021106755.1 Candidatus Cloacimonadota bacterium
CAGTAAGCGAAATTTCCGAATCTGCCAGAAAGATAGCATCTGAATTTGTTTCGGTGCGGGATGGCAGTTCAGCCCAGAAAGTTGTGGAAGCCGCCCTGTCCCTCCTCGAAGAACCTTCCAGAAGAGCGACAATGGTGATTTCTGTACGCCATCAGAGCGTAAGGGATGCTTTTACACGGCGTTATGGCAGTCGCTATAACCTATTTTTCCACGAGAGATTATCAAGTAATCCTTTTGCCGTGTTGAGTGAATTAAAAAGCCAGATTACTGATAACGAAATAATTTACATAGATGGCGATTGGAACCCCTCCCCCATGCTTCCCGAACTGATGCTCGGACACATGAGAGAAGACAAGGATTTGGTTTATCCGCTCAGAGAAAACGATGGCGGGATAGATTTTCAGCAATTGCAATATTATGTTAAATTGGGAAATAATATTTCCCCGGAACTTACCGGGTGGCAACTGACTTATTCTATGCCCGGAGTAAACCACCCCGCGCAGGTGTTTCAATCTCCGGTTTTTGCGGTCTCCCGTGCGATTTTAGAAGCTGTAAGTTTTACCAATATTCAGGATGAAAAACTATGCTGGTTAGAACTACACAGGCAGTTGCATTTGAGTAAAAGAGAATCCTGCATTGCCCTAGACTGCTATATAGATAAGCAGACCAATCCGTTTATTCCGGTAAATACTTCTGATGAATCCCCCAGCTCTATCAACGACTTGCTTGCCGCATTAGAAAACGACCCGGACAACCAATCGCTGTTGCTTGAGGTAATTCGTTGGTACGCAGGAGATAGTAATTACGATGCCGCTGATGTTTATTTATCGATGATTAGTGATGAAACTGACCCGGAACTCAACTACTACCGGGCTTACATCAGCGATAAGCATGGACAGACAGAGTCGGCACTTCAGCACTTAGACCGGGTGGATATCCTTATGGTGACAGAGACACCCCTTCTTATAAAAATTCTTGTACTAAAGGGAAAGCTTTTATTAAAGAGTGGTAATCTTGACAACGCGGAGCGATACATCAACGAAGCTTACAAGTTAGATAAAAATAGTCCGGTTATCCTGATAGCTCGTAGTACGCTATTTATGTTGCGGGATGAAGCTGAAAAGGCAAGTGCTCTTCTAATACGAGTTCTGGAACAGGAAAAAGATTATCCTGAAGCACATCTTGGGCTGGGGCTTATCGCTCTGAGCAGGAATAATCTCAGCGAAGCTACCAGCAGGTTTATCCGGGTTCTGGAAATTAATCCAACTCACCTGAAAGCTTTAAGTGGTCTTATTCAATGTGTATATGCCAGTGGAGAATTTAGTTCCGCTTTCGACCCAATAGAAAAATATCTGAAACATAAACCCAACGATACCAATGTATTGTTTAGTGCCGCAGGGCTTTTTTATCAGGCAGAAAACCACACGGAAGCCAGAAAACAACTTGCCCTTTTGATGGATATTGCCCCGGAATTCCCCGGCGCGATTGAGTTACAAATGAAACTTGAGAGGCTTTAATGAAGTATATGAGAAAATCTCTATTTGTTATTCTGCTGTTAGTTTTAACAACTATGTTGTTAGCAGACAAAGACAAAGTTGGTTACATCGACAGTGCTGAGATAATGAAACTCAGTAAAGACGCGCAGGAAGCTCAAACCATTTTTGAGAATGACCAGCGGGCATGGAAACAGCAGGCAGACGACATCCGCAAGGAAGTTACCGACCTGAAGGATGAATACGAACGCAAAAAGTACATGATGCTTGATCAGGGTAAAGAAGAAGCTCTGAAAAAGATTACAGAAAAAGAGACTGAGTTAGAGCAATTTCTGCAATCGATTTTTGGCTCAAATGGCAAAGCTGCTCAACGCAACGAAGAGTTGCTGGAACCGATTCATAATAAACTGCGCGATGCTATAAAAACAGTTGCCGATGATAACGGTTTCTCCATAATACTTGATCTTTCTTCCGGCGCGATAGTATATGCTATTCCCGGCATTAACGTTACTGACCAGGTAGTTGCTGAGATGGACATCTCTACCGGCGATGAGCAGGATATTGAGTTTGAAACCGATAGTAAGTTCAATCAACCCTCTGAGTCAACACCTTATGCCCCTCCATCAACAAACCCCTACGAGTCCAAACCGGGAGATCGTGAATAGTGAAACAATTTAGTAATAAGCTTACTGCTGGAAAGATAGCCTCTTTACTCAAAGTACAGTTAGAAGGAAATCCTGACTCAATTATCAACAACGCCTCTGAGCTTACTGAAGCAAACTCTCAATCTATGTGTTTTTTAGGCAATGCCAAATACTTGTCTGCCGCTCAAGAATGCAAAGCAGGACTTCTTTTTGTTGACCCGGATATTGACAAAACCAACCTTCCGGCTACTAATATGATTATTGTGCCACAACCATATATGATGTTTATGCTTGTAGTGCGGCAGTGGTTGCAAATAGACAACCAGTCTCAACCTTCTGTAATTGCGGACACTGCGAAAATTGCTTCTTCTGCTCATCTCGAAGCGGGAGTTTCGGTTGGTGAGTACGTGGTAATTGGAGAAAATTGCCGGATTGGTGCTGATACACGGCTTATGAATCATGTATCAATTGCCAATGATGTTGAGATTGGCGCAAATTGCCTCTTTTATCCGCATTCTGTAATTTATCAGGAAATACAAATCGGAAACAGAGTAATCATCCATGCCGGAGAGGTTATTGGAGCCGATGGATTCGGTTATATTGCTGTGAACGGTAAACAGGAGAAAGTTCCTCAAATCGGAATTGTCTGTATCGGCGACGATGTGGAAATCGGTGCTAACGCCTGTATAGACAGGGCTACTCTGGCAGTTACAAAAATCGGCAACGGAACCAAGATTGATAATCTTGTTCAGGTGGGACACAACTGCGTTATAGCCAATGATTCCGTACTTTGCGCTCAGGTAGGGCTTGCCGGTTCTACAAATGTTGGAAGTCAGGTTTACTTAGCCGGGCAAGTTGGCGCGGCAGGGCACATTTCTATTGGCGACCGTTCCTTAGTAGGTGCTCAATCCGGCATAGCCTCAAGTTTACCGGCAGATGGAAAATACTTTGGTTCGCCTGCCATAGAAGCAATGCAGGAAAAACGTATGTGGATTTCCCTTAAAAAACTTCCACAACTTATGAAAGATTTTAGAAAGCTATTAAAACAGCACGAGGTATAAATTATGCCAGAAAAGAAAAACACGATAGGTGGCGAAATCAGTTATAGCGGAGTAGGTTTACATTCCGGTGAGATTTCGACAGTTACATTTAAGCCTGCCAGTGAAAACGAAGGGATAGTCTTTATTCGGACTGATATTCCCGGTAACCCGGAAATCCCGGCGGATATCGACCATGTAATTGATATTTCCCGTGGTACTACAGTTGGTATTGCTCAGGCGAGCGTTGCGACAATTGAGCACCTTCTCGCCGCAGTTAAGGGATGCAATATTGATAACATCCGCATCGAAGTAAACGGCCCCGAAGTACCAGTCGCGGATGGCAGTCCTATTAAATTCATGAAACTGCTGAAACAGGTCGGAATAGTAGAGCAGAAGAGCGAACGTGAGTACTTTGAATTCTCCGAGCCAATCTCTTTTACCGCACCCGACGAGAATGTTGACATTGTTATCGTGCCTTCAAATGATTTGAAAGTTACTTTCCTGATTGACTACCGCCATACAAAGCTTGGCACTCAATATACATGGATGCCTTCAATGGATGTGTTTGAACAGGATTTCGCCTCGGCACGCACATTCTGTTTTCTGCAGGAGATTCTCCCGCTCAAGGAAGCCGGATTGATAAAGGGTGGCTCGCTTACTAACGCTCTTGTTTTCGCTGACCCTGAAAAAGATGCGTCTGATTTGGATAAAGTAAAAAAAGTATTTAATTATGATGGAGACATTCAGATAGGTGAAAACGGTCTGCTCAACAGCGTGGAATTGCGTTATCATAACGAACCTGTGCGGCATAAAGTAGTAGATTTAATCGGAGATATGGCACTGCTTGGAATCCCAATAAAGGGACATATTCTTACAGCCCGTTCGGGACACAAGACTAATGTAGCTCTTGTTAGAAAACTCAGGCAAATTCATAAAACACAGCAACTCAAAAAAACATACCAGAAGACAAAGAACAAAGAAGTCGTTTTCGATATCAATGCTATTCAGCGGATTCTACCTCACCGCTATCCTTTCCTGCTCGTGGACAAAATTACCGAGTTTGTTTCTGGTGAAAAGATTGTTGGTTATAAAAACGTAACCTTTAACGAACCTTTTTTCCAGGGACATTTCCCCGGTGCGCCGGTAATGCCAGGAGTACTAATTGTAGAAGCAATGGCACAAACAGGCGGGATTATGCTACTCAACGCCCTCGAAGACCCTGAAAACCATCTCGCTTTGTTTGCATCTATAGATAAGGTCAAGTTCCGTAAACCGGTTATGCCCGGTGATGTACTGAGATTTGAATTGAAAGTAATCTCTCTTAAACGTACAATCTGTAAAATGCACGGAGACGCTTTCGTAGGCGAGACAAAGGTCTGCGAAGGTGATTTTCTCGCCAAGCTGATAAAAAAATGAGGCGTTATATATGATAATACATCCTACAGCTATTATTGGTAAAGAAGTTAAACTGGCAGAAAATGTCGAAATAGGTCCATACTGTATATTGGATGGAAAAGTAAGCATCGGTGAAGGAACACGATTAATTTCTAATGTCCGTATTGAAAGTGAAACAATAATCGGGAAGAACAACACTTTTTTCCACTCAGCAGTTATTGGAACAGCACCGCAGGATTTAAAATATAAAGGCGAGCCAACAAAACTGATAATAGGCGACAACAACACCATCCGCGAGTTCGTGACTATAAATCGTTCGGCAACTATGGACGAGGATGTAGTAATCGGGAATGGCTGTCTGCTTAAGA
>JAIOTM010000383.1 GCA_021106755.1 Candidatus Cloacimonadota bacterium
ACTACCAGCGGCAGAACCACGACCCGGACCTACAGGAATATCCTGTTCACGGGCAGAATCGATAATATCCTTTACGATTAGAAAATAGCCTACATATCCCATCTGCTCTATCACCTTGAGTTCAAATCCGATGCGTGCCCGTATCTCATCAGTGAGTACTGGATATTTTTTACTCGCGCCTTTGTTAACAAGGTGACGAAGATAGTCATAGGGAACTTGAAAGTTATCAGGGATTTCCACAACAGGAAAAAGAAAATCGTCATAAGGTAATCTGAAATCAATTGAGTCCGCGATTTTGGCTGTATTATCGCAGGCATCCTGATACTGGGGGAATAACTGCCGCATCTCTGCTTCAGTCTTGAAATAGAGTTGATCGGAATCAAACCGCATCCGATTCGGATCGTCTCTGAGAGTTTTCGTTTGGATTGCGAGAAGTGTATCGTGCGCTTCCGCGTCATCCTTTTTTAAGTAATGGCAATCATTGGTAACGACCATAGGCGTGTAGGTTCTTTTGGCAAGGTCGATAAGCAGTGGAGAGACTTTTTTATCCTTTTCAAAACCATGGTCCATCAGTTCGATATAAAATCGGACAGGAAACGTTTTTTTAAACCATTCCAGGGCTTGTTGTGCTTCATCGGGACGCCCGTCTAATAACAGAAATGGAATCTCCCCCTGAATACACGCGCTGAGGCAGATAAGACCTTTGCTGTGTTTTTCCAGCAACTCTTTGCTCATGCGTGGTTTTTTGTAGAACCCGTTTATGTAGGAAGCAGAGGTGAGTTTCAGCAGGTTACGATAACCAGTCGCGTTTTGCACTAACAACACCAAATGGTGATGACGGCGACTGTGGTTTCCCGGGTCACTGAGACTACCGTCAATTACATAGGCTTCAATCCCGATAATCGGTTTTACGCCCTGTTTCTGGCACTGAATGTAAAAGTCGATAGTACCGAACATGTTTCCATGGTCGGTCATTGCAACCGCGCTCATTCCGTATTCTTTTGCTAAGGTTGCCATTTTATCTACGCGGCAGGCACCGTCGAGTGCACTATATTGGGTGTGGTTGTGTAAATGTACGAAAGCCATTCAAATTCCTGTATTAAAAGTTTTTATCTAATCGCTCAGGCAGAAGCAGGTACATCCTGCAACGTCTGAGACGAACATATATTCTAAGAAGCGTAATACACAGATGCAAATTTTTGTCAAAGATAATTTCACATCAATTCCTTGAATTGTGCCAAGTGCAACCCATAATATATTGGTATAATTGAAGTAAAGACAAGGTAAACTTTTTTCTCTATTTTCTGATGGATAACTCTAATGCCTTGAATTATGGAAAGATACTACGCAACGTGTTCTTAATCGCCTCGAAATGTGTTCCCTGCCAATATATATGACCACATCCCCGGCAGACCTGAACAATCTTGTGAGCTTCGCAAATATAAGCGGGAATAAGAGTTGCTACTTTCTCTGATGGAGAGTCAATTAGCGGATGATTACATTTCGGGCATCGGGTAAACAGGTTCTGGTTGTTACATTCTATAATCTCACCAAGTTCTGTCAGTTGGTTCCGGTAGTCAGTAGATTTTATCAGGATTCGCTGAAACCGCCTTTTATCAGAAGCCTCTTTACTACTCCGTGTAAGCAGAATCCGCCGCTCCTTCTGGCATCTCGTCACCAGTACATCGAACGAGACAGCCCGATAGATAGCCGCGTCGTACCCCATAATCCGTAACCAATGGGCAAGACGATTCAGGTTCTCCGCGAGATGAAAGGAACATTGCTTTTTCATTCTGAAATCGCAAAAAAACGTAGCGCGTTTTTGTAGGTTACATCGGCTATTTGTTTAGGTGGACGTCCTATTATCTCCGACAGTTTTTCCACTACATAGCGCAGGTAAGAAGGCTCATTCCGTTTGCCCCGGAAAGGAACCGGAGCAAGGTAGGGACAGTCTGTCTCAATCATCATCTGACGGGCGGGAACCAGACGAATTACATCGTCCTGTCTGCTGTTCTTAAAGGTGACAGTTCCTGTAAAGGACAGCATCCAGCCATTACCAATAACTTGCTGTGCCATATTAATATCTCCCGAAAAACAGTGAAAGACAACCAACTCCGGCTTGTGCTTCTCTAAGATTTGAAGGCAATCCCCGTCTGCCTGCCGATTATGTACTACCAGCGGCAACTGAAACTCTTTTGCCAGAATTATATGTTTCTCAAAAACCTCTTTCTGCACGGCATGGGGCGTGTGCTGACGGTAATAATCAAGCCCGGTCTCCCCTATTGCCTTTACTTTGGGGTGTTTCAACATTCTGCGTAAAGCGATTTCATCGAAAGTACTGGCATCGTTTGGATGCCAGCCAACCGCACAGTACATGTTATCATATTTCTCAGCTAAAAGCAAACTTTTCTCAGAAGTTTCAGCGTTACAACCAATATTCATTATTTTCTCGACCCCGGCTTTTCTACACCGCTCTAATACCAGACCTCTGTCCTTATCGAAATCATGGGAATCAAGATGAGCGTGAGTTTCAAAAATTTTCATGTTTTCATTTATCCTTTTCTGCATCAATCCTTTTTAACATCTTCGTGAAGCACTAACATAACAAGGTCTATCATATTCTCGCTGTTAAGATGGTAACGGATTTCGGCGTAGTCCTGTTTGCCTGAAGCAGGATCGGTTGCGGAGAGCGAGCATGAAAACTCAATGAAACCGTTTACCATTTTTACATCAGTCATTGTGTAGCTGATGTCCCTGCCATTCCACCAGGTATTCAGAATAAGCAATAAGTTGGAATACGCCTGCATGTCGAATAACTCCCGCTTACCGTTGCGGTAATACGAAAGTGTGGTGGGGATATTATCAGGCATCAGCAGGAAGTGAAACATGCGGGAACCAAGAGCGCGGTGAGTACAAATAAGTCGCGCCAGATAAGGAGCTATTATTTCCTGCCGCTCAGATGAAAGCAAACTCAAACTGACTTCAGTACGATCACCCAGCATAAGATTGTCGTCAAGAATCCTCCAGTCCGATAGCGGCTCGAAACTTACTCCATCCCGCGAAGCAACTGACGCTAACCTGAAATCTCCGCTACCATCTTTGTTCGATCTATGTGCAAAATTGTGAACCCCGCCCCGCGATTCAATCCGGTAACGGGGAAATTCTTCTCTCATAAATCCTGATATGCTGGAAAGAGAACGCTGCAATAACTGTCGCGAAATATTTAATGTGTGATACCGTTTGATTAGCTCCCGCAAAAGCAGGTCTGTCTTGTCC
>JAIOTM010000208.1 GCA_021106755.1 Candidatus Cloacimonadota bacterium
AAAGCAGACCGAATTGGCTACCGTAATTTGATGCTGAAAGAAATTTGGGAAGAAGTGAATGAATAGAAAAAATACATGCAAATGTTCGTAATCGTCATGAATCAATATAGTGAAGATTATTTGCCTGCAAATCATAAAACCCTACTCCTACTACACTAAAGGGTTAAAAAGAAGAGGTGATATAATGGAAAAGAAAATGTCGAATTTCGCGTTCAGAATGATGAAGAATGTGGGTATGCCAATCCGTAATCTTCTCATGCCTCCAGATAAGATTCTATCTGAAGTCGAGATTAAACCAGGTTATAAAGTTCTTGATTTTGGGTGTGGACCTGGAATATTTACAATACCGATAGCTGAAAAGACAGGGCAATCAGGTCTTGTATATGCTCTTGACATTCATTCTCTTGCTCTGAAAGCAGTCGAGGAAAAAGCTGAGAAAGAGGGTCATGCAAATATTAAAACGATTCTTTCAAGCTGTTCTACTTCCCTTTCTGACAATTGCCTTGATATTATTATTTTCTTTGATGTATATCATGTACTCAATAATCAGAAAGAAGTGCTCAGGGAATTACACAGAGTACTTAAGCCTGAAGCAATTATGTAATTCAGTGATCATCATCTGAAAGATACTCTCATTATTTCCTCTCTAACTGAAAATGGACTGTTTAAGCTTGTAGATAAAGGGAAAAAGACTTTTAGTTTTAACAAAGTGAGTAATATCTGATCGTTACTAAGCCTGTTCTGAATAAATTTACCTTACAAGCTGTAACGCGCATTGAGTCGAGTGAAACCTGAACTCTTTTTGCTCAACAGATTTCCTGAAAGAAGCCAGATAAGCTAAATAATACTTGCTGACATACTGCCTTTTAATAGCATAGATTAGAAAAAATAATAGATGAGCGAAAAGTTTAGAATGCTTCTGCAACACAAAGCCTATTGTCGCTGATAAGTGAGCGAAGAAATTTCTTACTAATTAATTTTGTGGGAATATTTCCCATAATTCTTCAGGAGTAACATTATTTACAGTATCGGATTGAGACACGTAGCCTTAACGCATGCCAAAGCGATTCTGATTATCGTAGCAGTTGTGGGCAGTTTATTTTTCTTCAGCCAAATGAGCGGGGCGGGATACACCCACCATTCCCTGCAAATTACAAGTTTGGAAAATAACGGCAACCCCGGCTGGGTGGACAATATCAATTCCGGGATGCCACGCATTTTTTTGCAGGACACCGCCCGAATTCCCTGGACAGACACGCTTCTTAACAAGCTCAATTCGTACCGAACCCTCCTGTTGATGATTATCGGGGCTTCTGGCATGTACCTGTTCCTGCTACATCGGGGATTTCTTTTTGAAATCGCTCTGATGGGCGGTCTTGCTTTTGGTCTGACGCACTTTCCGGCAAATATGCCTGTCTTCGGGTCGGCAATGTTTTTGCCGTGGTTAATGATGGCAATCGACTACTTGCGAAATCACCGTAATCTTATGGGATTTGGTCTCACCGCTATTACTTTTTTCTCACTCGTCAGGGAGAACGCACCTGATTTCGCGGCGGCAACGCTTCTCTGGATTTTATTTTATGTTTTGGTAACAAGTGTTTTCCCGTCAGGTACTTCAACTCCCTTACAACGATTATTAGCGTTAGGTTTGACCGTTTTTGCCCTGACATTGGGGCTGGCAGGGGTAGCCGATCCTATGCTGGAAAAGCTGATGGCTTCCGGGGAGATTTCTTCAGCGACTTTCGCCAGCTTATCCAATCATACAGGAAAATTTGATTCTATTTTGTTATTGATAACACAACCGCATAATTTTATCAGTCGGGCATATTGGTTAAATATCAGCCATTACTTCATAGGTAGTGTTGTTGTATTTTCCAGTTTGCTGTTTCTGATTATCGCGGGAAAAGAAAAACGTAAGCAGTACATGCTTTTAACAATTCCTCTTCTTGCCGCTTTAGTGATGCCTGCCCTCAAATTACAGGCAATTCCTGAACCTGTTACCCGTGAGTTGTTTTTCCCCTTCCTTGCTATGATGCTTGTACTACTGTTTGCTGAAGCCTGTATGTATATCTATGTAAAATCAGATAAACTGGCTTTAGAGCGACAGTTGCTTAAAACACTACTGATTTTCGGAATTATGTTCGTTGTTCATCTCCTGCTTAGTGCAATCTTACTCGCGGGAGAAGAGAGTGCTGGCATTTATGATATGGTGTTTCAGGATGGAACTCTTGCCTGGTTTCTTGCCATTGTGCTCATTGCCATAATATGGGTAATTACACGGTTTGATTTTTCCCAATTTATGCTGCTACTTGTAATAGCCATTATTTTGCTTATTGATATTGGTAGTTATACTTTAAGGCATAAAGCGTCTTCTGCCGGAAGTTCCAGCACAACCCAAAACCTGCCAGGGATTGAAAGCTATCTTAAACAGGACACTGACACTTTCCGCATTTACGCACCCGGAAAGTATTTTAATGATGCACGGCTGACTTCAATGTCGAGCATTGGGGGATATTCGGGATCAATGCTGAACCGCTACCGGGAAGTGATTGACTATTGCCTTAATACTGAAATTATAAACAGAAATCCGCTGAACTGGAATATCGTGGATATGCTGAATGTGAAATACGTTGTTTACGATAAAAAGCTACCATTTTCGGAAATTGAGTATTCTCATTACGACCGCGATTCCAGAATAACTGTTTATCGTAACAAAAACTGGCTATCTCGCCTTTGGTTTGTAGATTCGTTAGTTGTTATTACCAATAAACGGGAGAGACTTGACAAATTGAATTCAGTATCGTTCAAACCACGCTATACAGCGATAGTTGAATCTCTATTACCGAAGATTTCCGCTCCTGACACATTAGAGGTTAACCTGCTGAAGGCTTCGGGTGATACTCTGACAGCGACTATCACAGTTAATACAAACGCTTTCATGGTTATTAGTGAGATATTCTATCGGCACGGCTGGAAGTGCTGTTTAGACGGAATCGAAACTACGATTTATCCAGTAAATCAATGTCTGAGGGGAGTCTATATACCGGCTGGAACGCATTTGTTAGAGATGTATTTCGAGCCGGAGACCAATACTTACAGCGTGTGGATTTCTATCAGCGCGATATTAGCAATGCTTCTCTCAATTGTAATTGGAATATTTTTGTATCTACGGAAGAATTATCGGGGAAAGCGTGAATTTTACGTAAATTTCGGCGAGAAAATCAGCCGATATTAATGCTGAATCACAACTTTTCTTTAAGTACGGATTAAAAAAAACGCTATAACCAATTTCTTTCCTTGACATTTTTCTTTTCTTGAGTCTATTCACCAATGTATCTACAGACTGAGGAGTCTGCATGAATGTCGAAGAAAGAAAATTGTGGGAATTATACCGAAAAACGCATCGTCGGGAACTGCTGGAAAAGCTGGTAGATAAATATCTACACATAGTCCATTATATGGCAAATAAGCTAATGGTATTTGCTTATGGACACTTAGAGCGTGACG
>JAIOTM010000042.1 GCA_021106755.1 Candidatus Cloacimonadota bacterium
GTTTATATTTCATGGCTACATCATATTAGACAATGTTTTTTTGGCAATAAACTTTTAGGGCTGTGGGACAGCCCCGCCGGTAACGGCGTGTTCTTACACTCCGAATCCGAAATCTGGCAAAATATACTCTGACTTTATGGGAATTTTCTTAAGATGTAAAAACAATATTGAGCTTGAAAAACAACATAACCAAATCTTCTTGAAAAAATAGAGGTATCCTTGGTTGATAGAAATTGCTTGCTAATAAAGCAGGCTCTTTTGTTATGGGATAAATTAAATATAAGGGAAAATAATGAACATACCTCAACGGGTTTCCGCTCTCAGGGAATTGATGATGCAAAACGGAATTGATGTCTGGATAATCACAGGTACCGACCCGCATCTCAGCGAGTATCAGGCAGAACGCTGGTCATCCCGTGGATGGATATCCGGATTTACCGGCTCTGCCGGCGTAGTGGTTATAACTGCCAACAGAGCTGGTTTGTGGACTGATTTTCGCTATTTCATTCAGGCTACTGCCCAACTGGAAGGCTCTGGCATTCAGTTATTCAAAACCGGAATGCCCGATGTGCCTGACTATCGCGAGTGGCTTGCCACTGTGGTGGACGAAAACGCGACAATCGGATTTGATGGTCACTGCATGTCGCTTGAAAACTACCGGACATTGAGTAAAAAATTATCGGGTAAGCAATTCATATTTGAAACCGACCTGCTTAACAATATTTGGGAAAATCGTCCCGCTGTTCCGCTAAACTCCGTTTTTATCCACGAAGAAGCATACGCGGGAGAATCCCGCCAGAGCAAGATTGCCCGCTTGCGGTCTGAGATGGCAGAAATGCTGGTGGAATCAACCGTTATTGCTATGTTGGATGATATCGCGTGGCTCTTCAACCTGCGTGGTTCAGATATGAAATATACGCCTCTTTTCATCGCTTACGCTCTTGTAACTCAATCCAGAGTATCGCTGTATATTGATTCCGCGAAAGTACCGGAGGATGTAGCTATAGCTTTACAGGCAGATGGTATTGAACTCAAAAACTATAAAACTCTTCTGGAAGATTTGGCAACAACTACAGGAAAGATAACCTTTGATCCGAAAAAAGTGAGCGTTCTTCTAAAAAGTGCTATCCCCGACAATTGCGACAAATTAGAAAAATCGGGCTTAGTGGAAAAACTGAAAGCCATTAAAAACGATACTCAAATCGAAGGATTCCGCCAGAGCCACATCCGCGATGGAGTTGCAATGGTTCGCTGGGCACGTTGGCTGAAAACCAGTCTTGGCTCTTTATCCCTCAACGAATGGAACGTGGCGGAAAAACTCACCGAATTTCGTGCTGAAGAAGACTTGTTCCATAGTCTCAGTTTTAACACAATATGCGGTTATGGAGCCAATGGAGCAATTGTACACTATTCTGCCGATAAAGAGAATCCAGCCGAAATTCAGGCAGACAACCTGCTCTTAATTGACTCAGGCGGACAGTACTTTGATGGAACAACTGATGTTACACGAACGCTGGCATTAGGTAAGCCTACGGAGCAACAGGTTTATGACTACACAATGGTACTCAAAGCTCACCTTGCCCTGGCTATGTGTCGTTTTCCAGAGAAAACCAATGGGGCTGTTCTGGCGGGAATCACCCAAGCTGTTATGTGGCAAGCCGGGTTGAATTACGGACACGGAACCGGACATGGAGTAGGACACTTTCTCGGAGTACATGAAGGACCACAAATCATCAATCCCCGTTCTGCGGAAACCAATTTTGAATCTAGCATGGTAGTCTCTAACGAACCGGGAATTTATCGCGAAGGGAAATATGGTATCAGGATTGAGAATCTGATTGTCGTTCGGAAACCAGAGACAACCGAATTTGGAGAGTTTCTATCATTTGAAACGCTTACGATGTGCCCTTACGAGTCGGTTTTAATTGACACCAATCTTCTCAACAATGTCGAAATCGAATGGATTAACGCCTACCATAGAGAAGTCTTTGAAAAAGTATCACCTCTTCTGGAGGAAGCAGACAAAAACTGGCTGGCAGAAGCAACCAGACCAATTAAAAGATTTAAGATTTAATAAAGACTGTAGTCTGCGCTTATGTTTTAAATCTTAAATATATAAAGGGGATTGTATGAAAAAAGCATTGTACCCAGGTACATTCGACCCTATAACTAAGGGACACCTTGAAATTGTCCGCAACGCTGTTCGGATTTTTGACGAAGTGATTATCGCTGTAGCTGAGGCTTCGGAAAAAAAACCGCTTTTCTCAATTGATGAAAGAGTGCAACTTTGCAAGGAAAGCCTTACATCATTTCCGAAAGTTCGGGTGGCTAAGTTTACCGGACTCGCTGTTGATTTCGCGGAAGATATTCATACATATACAATGATTCGGGGATTAAGAGCGGTTTCAGATTTCGAGTATGAGCTTTCGCTCGCACTGATGAATAAGAACCTGAATCCAAAAATCGACACTATTTTCCTCTTACCAGACAGCGATTATCTCTATCTCAGTTCCAGCATGGTCAAGCAGGTTATCCAGTTAGGTGGAAGCTTGTCAAAATTCGTATCCCCCAATGTAGAACAGGCGGTTTTACGAAAATATAAAACTTTAGGAGAATACCATGAACCCAAAAAAGATTAATGTAAAATTAGATGAACATGTTGGAGAAGGTGTCTATTCCAACCTGTTCATGATTTCCAGTTCACCTTCGGAATTTATTCTTGATTTCGCCCGGATGCTTCCAGGCGTTAAAGACGCGAAAGTTTTTTCCAGAGTAATAACTACACCTCAGCACACAAAACAATTCTACGAGCTATTGAAAAAGAATCTTGAAGCCTTCGAAAAGCAACACGGTGAGATAAAATTGCCAGGCAAACAAGAAGAGCGGGGTGTTGGATTCAAAAGTGCGGGACAAAATTCTTGACGCTTAGAGTGTAATAATTTTTTTGTGAGAGTTCACTAAACTCAGGTTGTATTATCTGAATTGAAACCGTAAGTGCGGGATATTCCGCAGGCATCGGTCACAACGACAAAGGGAGTTGATTTCGATGGCACAGAAATATGGAACCCAACGTAAGATTCCATGGCGGGGAATCATAATTGCCGCTGTTTTTATTGTAATCATTTATTACTTGATTCCGCTATTTATGCAGGTCAGCGGTTCTCTTAATGAAGAGAAACTCGAAAACTCATTACTGCCGTGGCAATTTGTATTCAAATCTTCGGATGACGAAGTAGCCGGAGAAGCAGGAATGAGATTATGGACCAAGAAGTTGCTGAAGCTTGGACTGGACCTTCAGGGCGGTATGGAAATCGAACTGAAAGTCGATACCTCTAAGTTACCAGCAGATGAAAAAGAGAGAGCTGTTAAAGCTGTGATTCGAAAAATCCGTAACCGAATCGACCAGTTTGGTGTTGCCGAACCTTCGATTCAACGTCAGGGGCAGGACAGAATCATGGTGCAGTCACCGGGATTGAAAGATTTTGACCGTGCTAAGAAATTAATCGGTCAGACCGCGCTTCTGGAATTCCGATTAGTCGCGGAAAACACTGATTTGAAAAAAGCTGTCGATAATCTTGATAAGTATTTCGAGCTGAATATTGAGAAGTATCCAGAACTATTGAA
>JAIOTM010000200.1 GCA_021106755.1 Candidatus Cloacimonadota bacterium
CACCGTATTTTTTATGACGGCAATTTTGCTTTTTGCCCAGGGGTGTCCTGCCTCAGGGAATAAGCCGGCAGAGTGGACAGGGTTCGCCGTTGAAGATGAACGGCTGCTGGAAGATATCAGCTATGCCTCTTTTCAGTTTTTCTGGAAAGAAGCCCATCCTGTTTCCGGCCTTGTACGAGACAGAACAGGTACAAATGTTTGCAGTGTGGCATCTTTAGGGTTTGGACTGGCAGCGCTGCCGATAGGGGTTGAACGGGGATATGTGTCTCGTGAAGAGGCGGAAGATCGTGCATTGAAGGCTTTGCGAACTTTGAAGAATTCCAATGCTAATCATCAGGGAATGTTTTGTCATTTTATTGATATTGCCAGTGGTAATACCACAGAACTGGGTTATGAGAGCATTGCTTCGACGGTAGATACCGCTTTGATGATTGCAGGTGCGATCGTTTCCGGAGAATACTTTGGCGGTGAGGTTCGTTTGCTGGCTGAACAAATTTTTGCCGGCGTGAACTGGCAGGGATTTGTTGATCCCTGTAATGGACAGGTTTATATGGCGTGGCTACCTGATGATGCTGAAAATATGAATGGGTCGGGCAAATTCGATAAACAGACATGGGACTGGTACACAGATGAAACTCTTTTGATAGTACTGCTTGGACAGGCTTCACCTGTTTCGGAGCATCGTCTATCGCCTGAAACGATGACTAACTGGGTTCGCCGGGTTGGAAAATATAAAAATGGTGAACCTTTTATTTACACATATCCCGGCACATTATTTACCTATATGTTCGCACATTGTTTTTATAATTTTCAACGAATGGGCGTCGGCCCGCTTGGCATTGACTGGTACGAAAACACTCGGCGCGCGGTTAAAGCCAATCGTGACTGGTGTCGCGATCATTCATCAGAGTTTGCAAGTTACGGCCTGCACCGATGGGGAATTACGGCTGGTTCGGGGCCTGGTGATAAATATGTAGTGCCCGGCCATCAGCCACGCGGTGCAAAAAAAGACCAGGGTATTCCCGGAACGCTGCATCCTTACGGTGCCGGTATGTCAGTTCCATTTGTTCCTGACGATGCGGTTAAGGCATTGCGGGAAATGCGGTACCTCAAAGTCAACGGACAGCCGGTATGGAAATCTCCGCGGGAAGGTGGGTATGGTTTTTGGGATGGTTTTAACATTAAAGAAAAATGGGTCTCCGACCATGTTATCGGCATTGCTCAGGGGCCGATGCTCCTGTTGATAGAAAATGCCCGCAGCGGGCTTATCTGGGATTTGATGATGCAAAACAAGTGTGTCATAGCAGGGGTCAGGAGAGCTGGTTTTAAGGGTACTTTATCGGGCAACTTAGGGATTTACTCGAAATGATTGTAAAGAACAGCATATTGATTGACAGGCCTCAGAGTTGCAATATAAGGAATTCCGCAGGGATGAGTTTTTCTGTATTTGAGAATGGCAGTATAGAGAGTATCAGACAGGGCGCGGTGCAAATAAATCTTCTTGCCGGTTCTCTGCTTGAATCCGGCTGTTCAAATTTGTATCTCAGAAAAAGAGGGGATGATATTATTGCTGTTCCGCTGCTGGGAGCTAAAAGCCCCGGAAATCATATTATCAATGAAAACACTTATGAAGTCAGAGGAGAGTTTTGCGGTGTCTCGTTTTCCTGCAGGTTGCTACTCGCTGATGAAGACAGCTCGTGGCTATGGGATGTGCAATTAGCAAATACAGGCAATGAGAAGTTAGAGCTTGACCTTTTGTATGTTCAGGATGTTGGTATGGCTTGTGCCGAGGGAAATGACAAGAATGAATTCTATATAAGCCAGTATGTTGACCATACAGCGCTGAAACACAACAAGCACGGCCATATAGTCTGCTGCAGACAAAATGAGCATTACTCGGACAGTGTTCCCTGGCTGGCACTGGGGTCGATTTCTAAATCGAATAGTTTTTCGACGGACGGCCTGCAATTTTTTGGGCCTGATTACAGGAATTCGGGAATACCGCAATGCTTGTCGGTTTCTGAACTTCCGGGATTGTGCCAGCAGGAGTTGACAGTTGCTGCGTTGCAGGAAGAACCTTTTATTTTAGAGCCGGGCCAAGAACGCAGCCTTGGATTTTTTGGTATTTTCCGCGAGGACCATGCAGCACCTACTACATCAGATGATATCAGGATAATTGATTCAAGACTTGGCGAACTTAAAGGGCTTTCCTGTAAATTGTGGTCTGACGAGTGTGGTCAGGAACCGATTAAGAGTTTGTTTTCAGAGGCATCGTTGTTTTCTTCTGATGATCTTACAGAAAATGAGATTGATAGTTTGTTCGGCGTTGAACGCAGGCATAGTGAGTTTTTTAAGGGTGAATTGCTGTCTTTCTTCTGTGGTGAGGATCGGCATATTGTGTTGCGCCGTAAAGAGCTTCTGACAGACAGGCCTCACGGCCATATAATGAAAACAGGCACTAATTTAACGCCTGACGAGATGAATATGAGTTTCTCGGCTTATATGTTTGGAGTGTTCCAGTCTCATACTGCCCAGGGCAATGTTAATTTCAACCGTTTTTTAACTTTAAATACGAATCCTCTGAATATGATTCGTCATACGGGACAGCGAATCTTTGTCCGGCAAAATGGAGAGTATTACCAGTTGTCAGTGCCGTCAGCTTTTGAAATATCGCTAAACAGTTGTCGATGGATATACAAGCAGGGGGATATGTTGTTTGAGGTTATTTCCCTGGCTGAGCCGGACAGTCCGGAAATTATGCTGAAACTTCAGGTTCTTAAGGGGCAGGAAATTGAATGGCTGATTTCAAATAACCTTACATCGGAACACGGCTGGGCTGTAGAGTCTGATGATGAAAATCAGGGCGTTAGAGTTTTGAAATTTTTGCCGGATGAAGATAGTCAATTGGCTGGTATGTTTCCCGACGGCTCGTTTGATGTCCAGATAGAAACCCCTGAATTTGTAAGAAGAACAGGTTCGGATGAATTGCTTTTTGTTGACGGAAAAAGCAGAGGGCTGTCCTTTTTTGTCATTGACTTAGTTGCGACAAAACAGTTTGTAATGCGAACCTGTGGCCGGCTGCTGCCTCAGGCCGAATTAGTAGCCGAGGCAAACGATCCTTTCTGTATTCATAATTGCCGGGTGGAGTCTCCTTTGGCGGCGGCATCCTCCGGGCTGAATGAAATAATGGAAATTTTGCCCTGGTTCACTCAGAATGCGAAGATTCATTATCTTGCGCCGCACGGCCTTGAGCAGTACGGCGGGGCGGCCTGGGGTACTCGCGATATATGTCAGGGGCCATTGGAAATGCTGTTGAGTCTGGAGCATTATAGTCACGCACGAAATCTGCTTTCGATTGTTTTTTCAAATCAGAATACGGACGGCAACTGGCCTCAATGGTGGATGTTTGATGGATACAGCAGCATAAGAAATTCTGAGTCGCACGGAGATGTTATTTTTTGGCCAATTCTGGCGTTGAGTGAATATATTCGCGCTTCCAATGATTATGATTTTCTGGATGAGAAATTGCCGTTCTACGAAGACGGGCATACGCCGACAGAGCGGGTCAGCGTCATTGAACATATTTTCCGTGCGGTTGCGTGTATCAGATCAACGCGTTTTATTGATGGGACATCGCTGGCAAATTACAGTGACGGTGACTGGAACGATGCAATGCAGCCGGCTAATCAGGAGTTTAAAAAACGATTGATAAGTTCATGGACGGTAGGTTTAAGCTATCAGGCATTCAGGGGATTTGCAGATGTTTGTCGAAAGACGAAGCATATTGAAATAGCGGATGAAATCGAAAAACTGTGCGATGCAATTCAGAATGACTTCAACCGGTTTTTGATCAAAGATGGTGTAGCAGCCGGCTTTGGCCTTGTCGGCCTGAAAGATACGACTGATTTATTGCTTCATCCTTCTGATCCAATAACAGGAATTCATTATCGTTTGCTGCCGATGATTCGCGGCATAATAAGCGGGATATTTACTCCGGAGCAGGCAAAATTACATACAGCAATAATAGAGAAATATCTGAAAGGCCCGGATGGGGCAAGATTGATGGACAGGCCTATTGAATACAATGGAGGATTGCAGAATTACTTTAAACGAGCTGAAAGTTGTCCGTTTTTTGGACGCGAAATTGGTCTTATGTACACTCACGCTCACTTACGCTACGCCGAAGCGATGGCTCGATTGGGATACGCCGAGGCTTTCATAAAAGCATTATGGCAGGTAGTGCCGATAGGGATACAGGAAATAATACCACAGGCCAATATGCGACAGTCCAATTGTTATTACAGCAGTTCGGATGCGGCGTTTGCAAATCGCAATGAAGTGAACAAACACTACGAAGATATTGCGTCGGGCAAAATTACTTTTAACGGCGGATGGAGAATATATTCCAGCGGCCCGGGGATGTTTGTGAAGTTTGTAATGTCACATCTTCTGGGTGTGCGTCATAGCTACGGATGCACCGTTTTCGACCCTGTGCTGCCGAAAGAATTTGACGGCCTTGCCGCACAAATGGAATTTCGCGGCTGTGATGTGAAGTTCGTTTATTGTGTCAGTGGAAATGGAAAAGGTGTCAGCAGAATAGAAATTAACGGCGTTGATTTTGAATTTACCAGAGAAGCTAACCCGTATCGGACAGGCGGAGCAGCTATTAAAGATTCGATATTGATCGCAGCCCTGAACAAAAAATGTAATACCGTGAAAATTTATACATAACAACAGAGGCGAAATGGAATTAAAAAAGCATCATATTACGAGCAGGCAGGACAGGCTTTCCGTGGCTCAGAAAGTCGGCTATGGAATGGGGGCAATGTCTATAAATGTTGCGGTCAATTCCGTAGCTAATCTGACTATGCTCATTTACAACATCGGCCTTGGAGTCAGCCCTGTCCTGATGGGCATTGCTCAGGCTGTTCCGAGAATCTGGGATGCTTTTACCGACCCGCTGATAGGTAATTTTTCTGATAATACCCGTTCGCGGTTTGGCAGACGAATTCCTTATATATTTGTCGGAGCTATTGCGATTGGTATTACATTTGCTCTGTTATGGATGGCGCCAAGGGGTTGGAGCGAGTATGCGACATTTGGTTATTTTCTGATAATGTCTCTGCTCTTTTACACTGCCGCCACAGTTTTTGATGTCCCGCGCGGAGCGTTGGGCTATGAAATGACAAACGATTACCATGAACGAACCCGCTTGTTTGCATACGCCAGTTTTATAATAAATGTAGGCGCTCTTGCTATACCGTGGCTTTATTTTGTGGCTAACCTTGACGTATTTAAAGATGAAATTGAAGGTATAAAGTATGTAGGCATTGTTACGGGCTGTTTTTTGATCGTTGCCGGGATGATATGTGCCGTCGTATGTAAAGAGACAAAAACCGAGCAGGTTAAAAAACAGGGAAAAACAAGATTCTGGGACAGCGTTACCACGACATGCAAAAATCGTACATTTGTATGGTTGCTTGGAATAGTTTTACTGGTGACAATAGGATTCTATTTCG
>JAIOTM010000296.1 GCA_021106755.1 Candidatus Cloacimonadota bacterium
ATTTATATCTTGATGGAGATAAATAACTTGACAGAAAGATGACCGTTTATCCATTATTTCATTAGTATTATTTATCTGTATGCTAATCAGTATCTTATTGATGCATAACTCGTTGCCGAAGGATGGAATCTATGCAAAACTCGAAAATTCTGATTGTCGATGATGAAGTCGATGTCGCGCGGATTATTTCTGCCAGATTGAAGCAGTTTGGTTACAACGCCAACTCTGCTAGTAGCGGCGCGGAAGCCCTTAAGCTTGTTTCTGAAGAACCCCCCGACTTGATTATTACCGATTTGCTTATGCCTGAAATGGACGGCTACGAATTAACTTCGCAGCTTCGCTCGAATCCTGTATCTGCCCAGATACCAATTATGATGCTGACCGCGAAAGTATCGCAACAAGATAAAATAAAGGCACTCAATCTCGGTATTGATGACTATATTACCAAGCCATACGACGCTCAGGAACTCGCCGCCCGGATTGACTCTGTACTGCGCCGCGCAGAACGGAGTACAACCCCGGAAGGTGAGAGAGTCTATCTGAGTGATTCAGACAAGAAAAGGGTTTCGTTTATTCAGATGCTGTTAGAGAAGGGAGAAACTACGTTGCAACCTCGCTATAACATGCAATCCCGCACAGGATACTACTACAAAACCGCGGCGGATTATTTTGGTTTGAAAGACGGTACCGAATTGGAAGAATTGCACTACCTGATGGAGAAAGGCGTGTTTTCCCGTGTGTTTTACGATAATGTAATGCTTTGCCCTAACTGTGGTCACCATAACCTGAACATTCGTGAAGTAGCTCCTCAGTCCAAGAGTGCTGACATTAACTTAGAAAGCACTATCCACCATTACCCCTGTGGTTATGTAGGCGCGGAAAATGAGTTTCTGCGTGGAGTTCAGTATATCTGCCCTAAGTGTCAACGCGAACTGAACAGCATCGGAGTGGATTACGACAGACCTGGAGAAATTTACATCTGTAACGATACTGGCGAAAAATTCGCGGAGCCGGAAGTTGAAGCCCAGTGTCGTAACTGTCAGCGCAAATTCGAGATTGATAGTGTTTCAAAAATGCGGTTCTTCACTTTCCATATCACCGACAAGGGAGAAGATGTTGCCCAGCGGGGTAGCTTCATCAGAACGAATTTCGAAGAAGAATTGATGGATATGGAAGTGGCTGTGTACAACACCAATTATTTCCGCCAGAAATTCATGGAAGAATTAGCCAGGGCGAGACGTTTCAATCGTCAACTAACTCTAGTGTTAGTGGAAATCACTGATGCTGAAGCAATTATCAGAGAAAAGGGTCTCGACACTTTCCATCGTATTGTTGGTAAGCTGGCTTCAATTCTTAAAGAGAGCCTGTGGAACGTGGATATTCCCGCCAGATTTGACAAAAACACTTTTATAAGTCTTCTGCCTGAAGCAGACAGTGTTCGTGCTCAGGAAGTAATTGATACAATCTACCAGCAAGCCTCGGAGGAACTGGAGACAGTTCTGAATCTTAACATTCGTGCCGTATCTTATCCCGAAGACGGTGCTACAACCGACGAACTTCTGGAATCACTTATCATTACATAGAGAGCCGTTATGGAATGGTTAATCGCGGAATCAATAGACTTTCTTATCCTGATGCAGGATTTTCTGGATTCTAAGGAAATTCTCGGCATTATTCTATTGATTCTTCCACTTCTGTTGATTGACATTCCCCGTTATCTTATCGCTAAACTGGTCTATGTCTTTTTCAAGCAGGAAAAATCCGAAATGAAGTACCGCCAGTTCCGAAGCGAAGCCCGCACATTGCTGTTTTCGGAAAACCCGCTGGTAACAGTACTCATCCCAGTTCTGAACGAAGAAAGTACAATTGGCAATACTATCCGTTCTTTGCAAGAGCAAACCTTCAGCAATCTTGAGATTATTATTACGGATGATGATTCTCAGGATAAGACCTATCAAATCTGTCGTGAATTCGCTAAACGAGGCGAGATAAAGCTGATAAGAAATAATCCGCGCGGAGGTAAATCCGCGGCGTTGAATCATGCCTTCACAATGGCTACAGGCAAATATGTTGTTGTGATAGACTCTGATACACTTTTCAAGCGTGACGCGATAGAAAACCTTCTTCTGCCATTCCACGATGAGGATATTGGCGCGGTTGGTGGAAATCTGCGGATTCTTAATGGCAGGTTCAATGTTCTGGCAGCCCTTCAGAATCTGGAGTACCTTATCAGTATCAGTGCTGGCAGACGTATCCGTGCTTCTGTTGACAGTCTGTACATAATTTCAGGAGCGTTTGGCGCGTATCGGTACGATCTGCTGAAGAGTATTAAAGGCTATAGTGTTGGCCCGGGTGAGGACTCTGATGCTACTGCTAAAATCCGTAAAAAGCACTACCGTATTTCCTTTGCGCCCGAAGCTATCTGTTACACGAAAGTACCAACCTCTTATTTCGCTTTTATCAAGCAAAGATTCCGCTGGAATACCAGTACTATCAAAATAAAACTGAAAAAGCATAGCAACATTCTCAACCCTACATGGGATATATTCTCGTTTCCAAACGCGCTGGGCTGGTTAGATGTAATTTTCTTCCAGGTAGTAGTTACTTTCTCGTTCATCTTCTATATTGTGTTTACATTCGAGTACTTTTCGAATACTATATTCATCGTGCTCTTCATTGTTATTCACCTGATGTATATCCTGATAACGTATATAGAGACATTTATTGCCTGGGCGTTGAGCGGTCGCCAGACAGAAGATGTGCACTTGTATCTTTATGTACCCCTTTATCCCTTCTATAAAGCATATTTTCTGAAACTTATCCGTTTGTCGGCGTATCTGGGAGAAGTGTCTTTCAAAGCTTCTTATTCTCTGGATTTTGTACCGAAACGAGTGCGTAAAAAGGCGGAGCGATGGTAAAAAAGGTTCTCATTACAATATTGTTATCCGGTTTGATATTTCTTATGGTTGCCCAGATAAAGCAGTATAATCTTGTTGCTTTACAGGAAAGAGCAATCA
>JAIOTM010000422.1 GCA_021106755.1 Candidatus Cloacimonadota bacterium
CAACAGGATTCAGTTTAACAGGACCTGAACCAAGTAAACTGTGCCATCCATCTAACACTCTGTCAGCTTTTCTGATTATAGCATCGGCATCAATTGACAACGGTTTTTCCGTCTGTTCCGGTAGCACCTGCCAATCCGCGCTAATCGACTTGAGACTAACCTTATCGCTGACTTTATGGGCAATTCCAGAACTGAGATATTTGAATAATGTTCGGCGTATTCGTAAGATACGCGTACTTATGGTGTAACCCAGAATGTGTTCATCCTGCAATTTCGACTTAGCGCGAGTCAGCTTGTTTCTAATTATTTCTGGAGTAAGCATATGAAATCTCCTGCTGAAAACGGCGTCAGAAAACCCTCAGCTAGGATTGTGTCAATCAATTTGCACGAACAGATAAATTCGATTCTTCCAATAACTGTCGCAGTTTAGCTAATCTGCATTACCTTTGTTTTATGATAGTTACAGATATTGACTTTCGCATGGATGTTGTTTTGCCTTTTTTAATTAACCCGAAAAAGAGGATAGCCTTAAAAGTGATGGGAAAAAACTTGTCATACAGACTTGTAAAATATTATTTGGTTCTTAAAGATGTATAATATAAATAGCTGAGAGGTGCCATGAAAATCAAGTTCAGAGATGTGAGTTCAGGTGTGGTAGAAGCCCGTGCCGTGATAGAAATTGCTTCCGGTATCTACTTGAACGAAGTAACTTTGCTTAGCCGGAATAACCAGATTGAAGTTGAACTTCCTCAAAAGAGTTTTAAAGGAAAGAGCGGAAAGTTTCATCATCTCGATATTGTTACTTTTGAAAACGAGGATAAAAAAACACTTTGGCAGATGGAAGTCCGGGAAAAATTTCTGGAATGGCGAAAAGGCAATAAAAAGGTATTAGTTTACGAATCCTGAAAATATGCTGGAAATCAAGCGTGTAAAAGAGACTGTACTTCTGATTGGAGTGATGCTTCCTGGTGTGCGAAATAACGATTATCAGGAGTCTATGGTCGAACTCGCGCGATTGGCGGAAACTGCCGGAGCAGAAGTAGCCGATTTTATAATTCAAAGATTGCAGAAACCTAACGCCGGAACCTATATCGGCAAGGGAAAACTTGAACAACTCAAAGCACGTATCCAATCCGAGAAAATAACATCCATCATCTTCAATGATAACCTTTCACCCTCTCAAGCCCGTAATATAGCGGAAGCAGTACATTGTAACGTTGTCGATCGCACTGAGTTAATTCTGGATATTTTTGCCCGACATGCCAAAACCAAGCAAGCCAAACTACAGGTGGAGCTTGCTCAGTTGGAGTACAATTACTCACGCTTGCGTAACCTGTGGCAACATTTGTCACGAATTGAAGGTGGTATAGGATTCCGTGGTCCCGGCGAGAAGCAAATTGAGCTGGACCGGCGGGAAATACAAAAGAAGATTGACATCCTTAAAAGTAAAATCTCGAATATCGAAAAAACTATCCGTACTCAGCGTAAATCTCGCAAAGACACACTTTCCATAGCATTAGTAGGCTATACAAACGCTGGAAAATCCACGCTTTTTAATCGATTACTTAAAAGCCAACGTTATACAGCTGACCAGTTATTCGCGACATTAGATGCCCAAACCCGTTCATTGCGGCTGGACACTGGCGAAAACGTTGTTTTTACCGATACAATTGGTTTTATCCGTCAGCTTCCCCACGCTCTCATTACTTCGTTTCACTCAACTTTGATGGAAGTAATGGAGGCAGACCTGCTCATCCATGTAGTAGATGCTTCGCATCCACGACTCAATGATAATATCAGATCCGTTGAAGCAGTGCTTACCGAACTGGGTGCGGATAACAAGAATATTCTCACAGTCTTTAACAAGAGCGACAAACTCAGAGGTACTAAAGCTCTCTTCATCCGCAAAAACCTGTTAGTGGATGATCCTCATGCTCTTTTTATCTCCGCCCGATGTGATGAAAACCTGAATCCACTTTTCGAGAAAATAAAATATTTTCTCTCTCATAAAAAAACACTTGAAACATTTTATATCCCGGCTATAATGAAAAACTTGGTGGCTTACCTGTTTGAAAACACCGAAGTAATTGAAGATAACTGGGATGAAAAGAGTGAAAAACATGTGCTCGTCGTGAGGGTGCTGAAGAAAATGGTCCCAGGCATTCAGCGACAAATAAGCAAACAGGAATATGATGATTTGAAATTTGATACCAATAATTAACTCAGGAGGAATAATGGTTAGTGATTTACAGTCGATTTATTCGGCTAACGCGAAAGGAATGCAACGTTCGGCAATTCGGGAGTTGTTAAAACTTACCGCTCAGCCAGACATTATCTCTTTTGCTGGTGGTCTGCCTGCTCCAGAATCTTTCCCAATCGATGATTTGCGGGAAGTGATTACCGAAGTAATGACCAACGAACCAACACGAGCATTGCAGTATGGACCTACCGAGGGTGATTCACTGCTTCAGGAAGAACTGATTAAACACTATAATCGCGAGGGAATGAATCTCAAAAAGGAGAATATTCTCATTACAACTTCTTCGCAACAGGGGCTTGACCTTGTAGCGAAGATATTCTTCGACAGAGGTGACAAAGCTATAGTGGGATTGCCAACATACCTCGGTGGTCTCGGAGCTTTTAACAGTTACGGCGCGGACTTAGTTGGTGTTGAATTAGACGAACATGGAATGCGTCCTGACCATCTTGAAGAAGAGTTGAAGCGTCTCCACGCGAAAGGTGAGAAGCCTAAATTCATCTATATTATTCCGGACTTCCAGAATCCGGCAGGAATTACAATGCCCCGTGAACGGCGTCTCGAAATAATTGATATAGCCAAGCGTTACAATCAATTGATTATTGAAGACAGCCCCTATAGGGAACTACGCTTCGAAGGTGAACCTGTTCCGTGGTTAAACGCCTTAGACAACGAAGGTAATGTGCTTACACTCGGTACATTCTCGAAAATTTTCCTTCCGGGATTCCGCTTAGGCTGGGCTATCGGACACGCATCGCTCATCGACAAACTGGTAGTCGCCAAGCAATCGGTGGACTTATGTGCCCCGCCGTTTAATCAAAGGGTAGCGGGTCGTTTTCTGCAGAAAGGCTACTTAGAGAAAAACATCGCGAAAATCATAGGTATGTACCGCGAAAAACGTGATATAATGCTGGCTGGATTCCGCGAACACATGCCGGAAGAAGTGACATGGACCGAGCCGGAAGGCGGCTTATTCCTGTTCCTTACCGCACCGGAATACATTGATATGGGCGAGTTGTTTCCAAAAGCTTTAGAGAAAAAAGTTGCTTTTGTTCTTGGTAGTGCGTTCTATTGTAACGGTGGTGGAAAAAATACAGCAAGGATAAATTTCTCCTTCTCAACCATAGAACAGATCGTGGAAGGTGTAAAGCGTTTGGCTTCAGTCTTGAAAGAAGCAATTGCCAATCACAAATAAACCGTTAGTATATCAATAAACAATGTAAACTGGCGGGGATGATTCTCCGTCAGTTATTTTGCACGGAGGATATAATGGATAAGAAAACACTCGAACTGCTACGAGAACACAAGCGTTGGGAAAAATACGGTCGTTTGCTTGCGGGAATTATCCATAATCTCAATACTCCTTTGATGGGTATATCGGGACGGCTTGAGCTTCTTGAAATGAAGATGCCTGAAGAAAAATCCATCGCCCAATTAGAAACCCAATTGCAACGGGTTAGCGAAATTATCTCATCAATCAGCAATGTGCTGGAAAAAGACCTTGATAATCAGTCTGCTTATACAGATATTTCGCAACAACTTCTGAATCTGGACCAGCTGTTACACGGCAACATGAAGTACAAGCATCGACTTGATGTCTCAATGAAAATTCAACCCTACATGATGGCTCAGATTAATCCAGCTGATTTACTCAATGCCGTTTATGGTATTATCGAACAAAGTGTGGAACTCCTTCAGACTGACGACAAACTCTCTATCAGGGGATTTATACTTGATGAAAAAGGGATAGTGGAAATATCTCATATTCTGCCGGAAGTACCGGAGTCATGGTTCTTTATTCCTACTAAGCCGGAAGAGATTAGCAGTGATGACAGTCGGGCGTTATCGCTCTATAATATCTACGAGAACCTGCTACTTTGCGGAGCTACTTTATCTCTGGAAAAACGCGAAAAAACAGTTTGTTATTCATTTTCTGTACCTCTCAAGCAATCTTCTTTTTCTCAACAGGAGAAAACTGACTGGGATGAGGAAGCTGACGTTGATGAGGACTCATCCATAGATATAGCTGCTCTTCTTGGTGGCAAAAAAGACGATGGATAGGCTTTTCACTCACGCATGAAGATTTTTATTGCTCTCATTCTGATACTTCTTTCCCAAATTCCGATACTAACAGCAGACATCGAATTTCCTCTATCTGAAATAACTGAGACCAGCAATCCCCGCCCGAAAATCGGATTAGCACTGAGTGGTGGTGGAGCTAAGGGTTTGGCTCATATTGGAGTGCTGAAAGTACTGGAATCATACAATATCCCAATTGATTATATAACCGGAACCAGTATTGGAAGTATTATCGGTGGCTTGTACGCGATAGGTTATTCAGCTGATGAAATAGAGGAACTCATCACTCAACTTGATTGGGATGAACTGTTGATGGACAAACAATCGCGGCGACATCTCGCTATGGAAGAAAAAGATATTATGGCGAGATACGCGGTTACACTGCCAATGAAAGATTATATGCCCTCGCTACCGAAAGGATTAATAGCCGGACAGAATTTCTCCGCGCTGATAAGCGATTTAACCTTGTCGGTGCATCATATCAAAGATTTTTCCAATCTTCCAACCCCGTTTCTGTGTGTGGCAACCAATATAGAAACCGGAGACGCTGTTGTGCTGGATAAAGGCTATCTGCCAGACGCAATCCGGGCAAGTATGTCTATTCCATCAATGTTTACTCCAATCGAGATAGATGGTCAACTGTTGGTAGATGGGGGTCTTGTAGAGAACTTCCCTGTGGCTCAGTGCCGCAAAATGGGAGCTGATATCGTAATTGGCGTGGATGTTGGCTCACTCTATAAAGACCGCTCAATGCTTATCTCTCTTGTTTCAATTATGGAACAGGCGGTTGGATTCCAGAATTTGAAATCAGTAGTGGATGAGCGCAAGCTTTGTGATATTCTCATCTTGCCGGAAGTTGACCTGTTCAGGATTACAGATTTCCGCAAGGCGGATACTCTAATAGTACTGGGAGAGAAAGCTACCCAGCTGAAAAGCACGGAGTTGGAAGACCTGACTACTTTATTGAAGGATTTCCCCGAAGTTTTTCGTTATCTACCTGTTAAAGATGTTGATTCAGTGTATGTTAAGAAAATCAAGACAGTAGGACTGGATAAAGTCTCTAAAAATCTTATAATTGGCAAATTAGGATTAAAAGATTCAAGGTGGATTAAGTCGGAAGAGATTCGCGATGCCATCCAGAGACTATGCGGAAGCAACTACTTCGAGCGAGTAACCTACCGATTGGAACCTGTGCCAGGTGGAGTCAATATGATTATCCGTGTGGTGGAAAAGACCACCAATTTCTTCCAGGTTGGTCTCAACTATAACTGCGAGCTGAACGCTGCACTATTGCTTAACGCGACCTTACGCA
>JAIOTM010000353.1 GCA_021106755.1 Candidatus Cloacimonadota bacterium
CCAACTTGTTACTCGGCGTGGTCAAAAGCATTGGTCCTGTTGTATCCGCGGCATTAGAGTACGACACCGCCCTCAACGCCAACTATGAAGCTAACGATGACTTGCGTCGAGATGTTAAAGGTTTTCTCAATGTTGGCATACAGGTAACCATGACGGACAATCTCAGCGTTCATTTAACCGCTCTTGACCTTCTCGAAAACGGTCCTGCTACTACCGTAATGGATCGCAGTATCAGGATTGTTTACAGGTTCAGTTTTTAAACCATTTAATTCAGAAAGAATTAACATGCACCGCGTTGGGTTATTTGTTCTGGCTATACTGCTGTTAGCAGGATGTTCAGCTGGTAAAGTAGCCCACAAGGAACGAAATAGACCCAATTACGACGCTTTACATCTATACAGTATGGCAGAAACCGCTGTGCAAATGAAAGATTACTCCCTTGGCTTTGCCTATATGCTTAAAGCCGCACAGGCAACCCCCGAAAACAAGCTTATTCGCGAGCGAATGATGCAGCTTTTATTGCGGAGTGGTTTCAGACATCGGGATGTACTGGAGCAAGCTTTGACCTTTGGCAAAACTTTTGAACAGGAAAACCTGCTTACCCCCGAAGCAATGCGCATCTATGGTCAGGCACTGATAGCAGATAATCAAGTGAAGAAGGGTATAGCTTATTACCATCGGGCAGTAGAAGATAATCCCTCGGCTATGGACTACTATCGCTTGTTTCTATACGAGCAAAACCTGTTAGACAACACTGTTCCAGAATATCTTGCTAAAGCGACTGAGCTTTCCCGTGACAATCCTCTTTTTCTGATGTCCATAGCTGTCGCCTACTCCAGATTTGATGAAGCGAAAGCAATTGAAGTAATGGAAGCCGCCTATGAGATTAATCGGGATGAGCAAACGTACAGAAAGCTGGTAAGTGTTTACAAAGCCAGCAAGAACTTAAAAAAATTAGAGCAGTTAATAGCTGCAAGAATGGAATCGGGACTTCCGGTACTGGATAATGACATCCTCTTCAGAGCACAGATGCTTTATCAGGCAGATAATTTCTCCGAAATAGTATCTATGAAGGACGAACTTCTTCGCGTTGGTGGTGCCAAAGCATTGAAACTTCTTTTCTGGGCTGTTTATGACGATGCCAGACAGGATTTGGTTCAAACGCTGGCACAAACAATTCTGGATTCATTAACTCTGGCATCTGAAGAGAGAGCGTTTTATCATGCTACTCTCAGCGAGATATACTATTTGCAAAACGAGCAGGAAAAAGCTACTGAACACTTATTCAAATGCGGAAAGCTGAAGTATATTGACGAGGTTTTTCAGGCGATTATCAAGTCGGCTGAAACTGATACGACAGAAACGCAAACCGGGTTAATGGAAATTGTGGATACAATGCGGGAACAAGGTATGCTTGCTAACCATGTTCATTGGCTTCGCGCGGTTATATGGGGGAACACAAATGCTTTTGGGGAAACATCAGAGGAACTTGCAAAAATATCAAATGACTATATTTACAGAGAGAATTTGACAACCCGAACAGCGGATTTGTACATCAGGAGTGGCGACCATGAATCTGCCTTACGGCTGATTAAGGAGGCTCCCGAAGATTCTGAGTTTCGCAAGAAACGTATGTTAAGCTTCTATTACGACATAACGGGCAACGATTCGCTTTCGGCATATTACCTGTTTGAAGATTTACAATTGCATACACCACCAGATACTACGGAGATATTCACACTTGCCTCTAAATACGAGCTACTCAAAAAATACGATACAGAAATCGAAGTGATTCAGTTTGGTTTACAGTACTACCCCGAAAGTCCATACCTTCTCAACTGGCTGGGATATTTGAAACTTATTCGTACCGATGATATTTCCGGTGCTGAAGTGCTTATAAAAAAAGCCTATCGGAAATCACCCGGTAGTCTGCATATAATAGACAGTATGGCATGGCTTTATCACCTGAAGGGGAAAACCGGCAAGGGATACAAACTATTGGTCGAAGCCTTGCCGGATACGCTCTCGGACAGTGTTCTGGCGTATCACCTTGGTGTAATGGCACACACACTGAGAAAGACTGAGGAAGCAAGGTTCTATCTGAATATCGCAATTGAGCTTGACAACGATGATGAAGCTGTAAGAGATGCAAAACGTATTCTTGGTTCAGAATAAAAAAACGTGGAGTAATAGATATGAAACGCTTTGAATTTAACCTGATAAACTGGATTTTACTGGTAGCAGGGCTGTTGATGCTTGTGGTTGGCTATGCTATTATGGGAACAGGAGATAACACCATCTCGGTAATTCTGCTGACGATTTCCTATATAGTGGTTTTACCAGCCTCGATATTAGCCGGATTCCTGAAAAAAGAACGCGAAGAAGATAAGAAATAGCCTGTGTCCTATCTTTCGGAAAATTTCATTTCCCGGTTAGATAAGTTCAGTCTCCGTGCCAGATTAATAGTCGAAGGCTTTATGATTGGGTTGCATAAGTCACCTTATCATGGTTTCAGCGTGGAGTTTTCTGATCACCGCCAGTATAATCCCGGCGACCCACTTCGTAATATCGACTGGAAGGTGTATGCAAAAACCGGTCGCTATTACATTCGGCGATACGAAGAAGAAACAAATCTCAAATGCTACCTGATTGTGGATCATAGCAAATCTATGGGCTATTCTTCCGGTAAGGTAAGCAAGTTACAGTTTTCCAGCGGGCTTGCTTCCGCTCTTGCCTATCTTATGATGAAGCAGCAAGATGCTGTTGGTTTGCTTACGTTTACAAACCGGATTACTAACTATCTTCCCCCCAGAGCGTTAAGGAAATACTTAGATGAACTTCTTAAAACGCTCTACCTGACAGAGGCTCAGGAAACGACTTCTACCGCGGCAGTGCTACATGAATTAGCTGGAAGAATTAAGCGGCGTGGTCTTATTATCCTTATTTCGGATATGATGGACGATCCTGATGAGATTCTCAGCGGACTCAACCATTTCCGGTATCAGAAACACGAAGTTGTTCTGTTTCATGTACAGGATAAACAGGAACTTGAATTCTCTTTTAAGCAGGAAACCAGATTTGAAGATGCCGAGACCGGCGAAACTATTACAGTATCACCCTGGCAGATAAAAGATGATTATCTCCGTAGCTACGGGGATATTACTACATATCTGAAGAAGAAATGCCACGAATCGCGAATTGAATACAACGCGGTTTCAACCGAAACGCCCTTTGAAGAATGTCTGTTTAAATATCTCGTTAAACGGGCGAAAATGCTGTAGGTAAAGTTGACTTGACGATTACCGGAAACGAGTCGAAGGCTCAGGGGTCATGTGTTTCCAGATAGGGCGTTGTCAGAAAATCGAACAGAATCATTCAAGGATAAATCTATGAAATACGGCTTTTACATGCTATTCGCGCTTTTGTTAGCAGTTGGATGCCAGGCAGGTACACCTCAGAAAGAGACAGTGGAATCTGTGGGAAATTCTTTTTCTGCCGATACTACAGGATATTATGCTTCCACCGCTGGTTTGAGTGGCGAGAAACTCGCGAAGAAACTACACCAGATTATTCGTAACCACAAGGTGTTTCCATATTACAGCGATAAAAAATTTCTCCGTCAGTACGGCACAACCGTTGGCACCAGAGAGATATTGGTTGATTTGGATATTGACCCCAGAAATACGGACGATGTGATACTTTTTTACACGGGGCGTTCCCAGGACCTTACCTGGCAGGATCATGGTCCTCGCATGGACTATCAGGCGAAATACGGTATAAGCATAGAAGATGCCTGGAATCGCGAGCATCTCTGGCCCAAATCGCATGGCTTCCCCACGATGAGCGATACCGCCTTTTCGGATGTCCACGCGTTACGTCCGGCAGACCGCTCAGTTAATAGCGCGAGGGGAAATCGCGATTTAGACTGGGGTGGCAAGAAAGTCAGCGAAGCCTCTGGTTGTTTTGTTGATTTTGATTCATTGTACCCTCGCGACGCGGTAAAAGGGGATGTTGCCAGAGCAATCTTCTATATGGATATTCGCTATAATGGTGGAGGTAGAGCACTCAATCTGGAAATCGCCAACCAAACTGGCACCTGGGGAACGAAGTTAGGGAAATTATCCACCTTGTTAGAGTGGCATCTGCTTGATCCACCAGACAACCATGAGCATAGACGCAATCGGCTAATCTGGGAAAAATATCAGCACAACCGCAATCCATTTATTGACCATCCTGAGTATGTAGCGAAAATTTATGGAAATCCCGCCAGAAGTCCGGATATACGTCCCAGTGCAGAGCGGCTCAAACTGGGAGATGTCGTTTTGTTTCAGCCTTCCGCTCCAGAGGAATATATTCTCACGGCAACTCATCTTTCCAGCCCGGTAGTTATTACCGCTACAGAAGATATAGCTCTATCAGAGACTTCCAACGGCAAATACGTTTCAGGATTATCAATTTCAGCGGATAAAGCGGTACTCAATCGCAGAATATATCTTGTCTATACTCCTTCAAGAACAGGCGAGTACAGTGGCAAATTGATATTAACCGCTTCAGGTGCGGAATCTGTTACAATTGATGTAACAGCGAGAGGTGTTCTCGCTGGTTCCCGAATACTTTTAGAAACCAGTTTTAACGATGATGAACACGGCTGGAGCGTGATAAATATCGCTGGTTCCAAAACCTGGGAATTGTCTTCTTATGGAGAACGAAAATTTATGAAAATTAACGGTTACAAAGATGACATGCCCAATGAGGACTGGCTTATTTCACCCCCAATATATCTTGCTGGACACAGAGGGATTACTCTGAGTTTCGAGTCGGCGAAAAACCACAAAGATGTGATTGAATCTATTGAGGTTCTGCTCACTACGCATTCGGTAATTGATTCTGTTATCGTTGCGCCCATGAGGCTGAAACCTCGTCTGTCGAAAGGACGTTATAAGTGGGAAGATTCGGGCTATATAAGTTTGCGTGCGTATAATCAACCAGTATGGATTATCTTTC
>JAIOTM010000319.1 GCA_021106755.1 Candidatus Cloacimonadota bacterium
CATCGAATGCGGGGGCATAAAGTGAAAGTAAGAGGACATTTCAAAACAAATCTCTTTGTCTATTGCACTGCCATTGCAATCAATTTGGGAAGGATTTATCGAAATAATGTGAAAATACCAGAAAAAATTCCGGCAATTCCTCTTTTCAGGCTTGCATTTGAATATTTCTGTAAACATCGGAAAATCTTGCGTAATTTTCTATGGTTTATTGCGGAGAACGGGATATTATCAAAAAAACTTAAATTGAGTTTTTAGAGGGAACTCAGTATTATCAACTGCAATTCAATTAAAGATGTTTTTCAAATCAATTTATTGCAATTTGTAAATTGTGATAAAATTATATACTGCAAATCCGATAATAAAAATACAATAAATTCCTTATTGAAAAAATCATCTCAATTCATAAATAAAAACAAAACGTTTGTGACAAAACATAAAGTAGCTGATGGATACATTTTAAAATTATCTGCATCTGTAATTCATTTTGACTTAGATTTATCTTTTCTAAGGATACGGAAGAAAATATCTCATAAGTATTTATCGCAATCTGCAAGAAATCCAGAGATAGTATCAATTCATGAAACCTTTCTTCCATTGGTTGCGGAGACATAGATTGATCTTGACGATTGGCCACGTTTTTTAAGAGAATATACTAATAGTTAATTCTGCATACTTTGGAAACCTAATCAGTAATCATTTACATCTGGAGAAAAACTTGGAGTAGTAATATTGCATGTATTTGCATCTTAAAAGTGTGCTGCAAATACAAGCGAAAGCTTCTAGTTTAACTCAATAACCTTCAATCATAAACAGTATCATACTCAATGCTACATCGGCAACCATAATCGCCAGAAGTACACTTTCTAAAAGGCGGTAAATCGTTAAGACCAACAATACGTATTTTCTTTCCTTCTATTGCATTGCAATACTGGCAACTACATTCTTCTAAAGTTACAATCTTCCCAGTAACTTGATTTGATGAAGTGCTAGCCTGCATGAAATCTCGTAGTGAGTACAATTTCATTGAGATCGTATTAATCATTTTGCTGATATTGGCTAATTTCAATTCAGAAACTTTTGCTGAATTCGCCATCAGAGTGGATAGCTCTGTCGAAATCTCAATCCAGAATACACTATCTAAATCAAACTTATCTCTAATGGTGGAAATTGATTCTGTTTCAATGATTTTTTCAATTAGATCCGTTTTCTTGCGAATTTTAAATGGAAACTGTCTTTTCAATTCAGTCATTTTAAAAGTGGTCATAAAAGTGCTTATTTCATTATCTTGCAATACATGTAATGTAATAAGTTTTTTCTTGATTAGATTCTCAAAATTCATTTTGTTATTTGTGTAACTTCTGCTGGAAGTTTTCCCATTTTCCTTTTCGATAACAAGAATTTCATGATTGGGGAGTTCAATGCGAGGTATAGGATTAATCTCGGTAGTCTCATCACAAGAATAATATCTATAGAAAAAAGTATCAGGTAGGAGTTGTTCTAATTCTTCCCAAATATCTTGTGGGGTTAGTCCGAAAACAGGCGGCTTCAATAATACTTCCAATATCTTGTATATGGTGCTTCTATTGAGATTGTTACTAAAGCCATCTGCAAAAAATTCATAATGTTTTGCCAATATTGCATTTAATTCTTCATTCTCGAATATACCGTAATCTTCTTGAGTATAGGTTGTTTTATCAGTTTTTTCTTCAACTTTGTCTGCATTATCTTGTGTTGGAATATTTTTTTGTTGCTTCGAGTCAATATTACTTATCCGAGCATGTGAAATCCTGTGGAAAATTGCCAATATACTAACAACAACAATTATAACTATTACAATTTCAAAAATCATTTTTACTACCTTTCCTGTAAAAATTTACGCTACAAGCTATCCCATCTTTCGAATAAATTAAGCTAAGTGCTTGCTATTACGTCAGCGGAAATATTTGTGGGCATTATAAACTAAAATATTCTTCATTAGACTATACAAGTCTTGAGTCCGCTCTAAAAACTATGCTTAGAAAAATATTGCAAAAAAAACACGTTGTGTTCACTCGAAAAACAAGACATCGCTCTTTGAATGAGATATTTGAGCTTTGCTTTCAACCATATTTTACAGCCCCGAGTTTTTAGAGTGAACTCAAGTCTTAGTAAGCATACTTTTTTTCGTTCTTTTTATCAACAAGCTATTTTTTGAATAGAAATTACAAAAATATGATTACTTTTGCAGTAAATTTTGTCAAGGAGAAATTCTCCAGATATTTGGTCACCATTCGGCACTTTTGAGAAAGCCGATCCTTATGTATCAATAGGTTACTGGCACAAAAATACGATGTTAGAGTTTTTTAATCGAAAGATGGCATAACCAAATCTTCTTGAAAAAATGGGGATATGCCTATAATTATCCCATATAAATTGACAGTTGCATCATTTCCAATAAAAGTATCCATAGTAATTATATGGAAGTAACATGGTAACATTGCAGGAAATTACATATCGAATATGTATCTGTAAAGCAGATACTGGATTTGTTAACGGAGTCATCATTCGGGGTGATTCCGGGTTGATAATCATTGATACAATGTTGTTCCCAAAAGACTCCCGTGCAATGGCTGTTATTGCAAAAAGTTTCAACAAACCAATTAAATTTGTAATCAACACGCACTGGCACAGCGACCATTGCTACGGTAACAGATACTTTGCGAATGAGTACACCACAGTAATCGCTCATCAGGATTTCCGCGATACTATAATCCGCGAGAAGCCAGTAATTGCCCGGAAAGAATCTTTCATTAAGCGAAAAAACTTAGTGTATCCACATATCACATTTCTCAATGAACTGTCATTTGAAAATCCATACAAGCTGAAAATGATTCACATGCCCGGACACACTATTGATAGCTCTATAATTCTGGATGAAGCCAGAGGAGTTGTCATTGTCGGCGATACAGTTCTGAACAGTCGGGACGGTCGTTTCGCGATACCATATTTCTATTGGGGTAACAGTAATCAGCTACTGCAATCGCAGAAGCAACTTCTGGGAATGGATATCAAAACTATAATTCCCGGTCATGGAAATGTCGTAGGAAAAGATAAAATCCTGCTTGATATTCGCTATATCACCACTCTGAAGTCTTTGTTTGGTAAATGGCTTAAAAGAAATGAGGTAGAGGTAAGAAGAGGAGTAGAGTTAAGCGGAGAAATCGAAATTGCGTCACTAATCGTTAAGGATATACCCATAACAAGCTGTCTTCCCGAATTCCGGTACGAGGATTTCTGGGTACCACGAATGCACGAGCTGAACATTCAGCAGTTGCTGAGAGAATTTTCTTTCACGAAGAAAGTAACCGAAAAAACAGAGGAAAAATGAAAATACTTCTCGGAACGCATAATCACGACAAAGTAAAAGAGATTCGGGCGATAATGGCAATGGTCTCTGGAATCGAAGTCATTAGCATTGACGATTTGGCGATAACAGTGCCGGATGTTGTGGAAGACAGAGATACAATCGAAGGAAACGCTATAAAAAAAGCAAGCGAGATAGCAGATTTGACCGGACTACCGACTCTCGCGGATGATACTGGTCTGTTTGTTCGTGCTATGAACTGGAATCCCGGAGTTTATGCAGCCCGCTACGCTGGCGAGAATTGCAGTTATCAGGATAACCGATTGAAAATGCTTGAAGAGATGAAACTCCTCAATGATAGATATGCTGAATTTCGAACTGTTGTAGCTTTTTGTGAACCGGAAAAGCAAATCGGTACCGCGAAAGGTGTAGTTGTCGGAAGTATTACACGTGAAGAATTCGGGGAGCAGGGATTTGGTTACGACGCAATTTTCCGGGCGGAAGAGAGTGGGCTAACATTCGGAGAAATGGGTGGTAACGAAAAACATACCATCAGTCACAGAGGAAGAGCTTTTCGGGCAATTTTGCCCTTGCTTCAGACCTGGTTGCAAAAAAAAACACAGGAAAGTTGAAGTTGATGGATTATTTGTTTGACACAGAGAAGCTAAAAAACTATAGCTCATGCAGGAGAATACAATGATTATTAACGCTCAGATATTCAGACAGTACGATGTTCGCGGCATTGTTGACAAAGACCTTACAGACGAGTCAGTATATCTACTCGGCAAAGGTTATGGTAGATATCTGCGAAAGCAGGGGATGAAATCTGTCGCTATAAGCGGTGACGCCCGACTTAGTACACCCCGTTTTATGCGGTTGATGAAAAAAGGAATGATGGATTGCGGTTGTGTAGTAAAGGATATTGGTATTACAGCTACTCCTGTACTCTATTTCGCTATTCAGGAACTGGATACAGATGGTGGAGTAATGATAACCGGTAGCCATAATCCACCAGAATACAACGGCTTCAAACTCAATGTAGGCCTGATGAGTATCTATGGCGAGCAGATACAGGATGTACGTAAGATTATCGAAGCGAAAGATTTTATTTCTGGCGAAGGCTCTGAAGAAGCTGTTCCCGGGATGATTCAAATCTATCAGGATTATGTGGTTGCAAACATCAAGCTTGCCCGCTCTGTGAAAGTGATTATTGACGCGGGAAACGGAGCAGGTGGACCAATACTGCCGGATATTCTTCGCCGCATAGGTTGCGATGTTACCGAGCTTTATTGCGAATTGGATGGCACATTTCCTAATCACCATCCAGACCCTACTGTTATGGAATATATTCAGGACCTTATCTGGGAAGTAAGAAACACCGATGCCGAGTTAGGGCTTGGACTGGATGGCGACGCTGACCGTATCGGGGTGATAGACGAGAAAGGAAACGCGGTTTACGGCGACATGATTCTCAACATCTATGCCCGCGATTTTTTGCGGAATTATCCCGGTGAGAAAGTTATCGGCGATGTGAAATGCTCGAAAAATCTTTACGACGATATTAAATTACATGGTGGTATTCCGGTTATGTACAAAACCGGTCACTCTATGATAAAGAAACAGATGAAAGCCGAAAATATAAAACTCGGTGGTGAAATGAGTGGACATATTTTCTTTGCCGACCGCTTTTTTGGTTTCGATGACGCTATGTACGCCTGTTGCCGATTTCTGGAGATTGTTTCCAGAGCGGATAAACCAGTAAGTCGATTTCTCGAAGATCAACCAAAAATGTTCAATACTCCCGAAATTCGTGAAGATTGCACCGAAGAAACAAAGTTTGATATCGTTGACAAAGTTCGTGACGAATTCCGTAATGAAGGCTTTGAAGTAAACGATATAGATGGTGTCCGGGTTACGTTCCCGGATGGCTGGGGCTTAGTAAGAGCCTCCAATACTCAGGCAGTACTGGTGTTGCGATTTGAAGCGGAAACTGAGTCGCGGCTGAATGAAATCCGTACTCTTTTTGAAGAAAAAATCCGCCGTATTAAAAGCAAAAATTAGTAAAAAATAAGGAGAGAGCCATGATGATAAGAACCGTGATAATATTACTCTTCATTCTAATTATTTCAGTTCTCATTG
>JAIOTM010000209.1 GCA_021106755.1 Candidatus Cloacimonadota bacterium
CGTCGGTGTGCATGCGAACGACCAGTTGCTTGATGTTCAGCACGATGTCGGTTACGTCCTCCAGGACGCCCGGAATGGTACTGAACTCGTGCTGGACGTTCTCAAATTGCACGGCGGTAACCGCACTGCCTTCAAGACTCGACAGCAGGATTCGCCTGATGCTGTTGCCCAGGGTGTGACCGTAGCCTCGCTCGAATGGCTCAATCACAAATTTGCCGTAGGTGTCCGTCAGAGTCTCAGCATCACAGAAAACTCTGGACGGCAACTCTAATCCTCTCCACCTTACACGCATATGTTCGGTCTCCAATGAGAGCGTGGACGGAAAACCCGTTTACTTGCTCAGCAACTCCACGATCAACTGTTCCTTGGCGGGCACCGAGATATCCTCACGGGCCGGCACTGATATCACTTTAACCGTCGGCGGCTTCGCGGTGACCTCTATCCAGCTCGGTTCGGTTCGAGATTTACTAAGCTCGCGCGCCTGACCAACCAGCTTCTGAATATTCTCTGCCTCGGCGATTGTCACCACGTCATCGTTCCTGAGCACTTGCGAGGGTGTCTTTGCACGACGACCGTTCACGAGCACGCATCCATGCGTGATCATCTGTCGTGCCGCCGGCCGTGAGACAGCCAGTCCGGCCAGGTAGATGATGTTGTCCAGTCTGCGTTCGAGCATCGACAGCAGTGCAAAGCCCGTGTTGCCGCGTGTTCGCTCTGCCCTGGCGAAAAGATGTCTGAACTGACGCTCACCCAGACCGTAGTATCTTTTGACCTTCTGCTTTTCGCGCAGTTGCAGTGCGTAATCGGAAGGTCGTCCGCGTCGCCAACTCCGCTTTCCCGGGGCATAATCGCGTCGGTTGAAAGCGCACTTGGCCGAATCGCAGCGCGGGCCCTTCAAATACAACTTCAGACCCTCCCGCCGACACAGCCTGCAAACTGCTTCTGTAAATCGTGCCATGAAGTTAAGCTCCAAATCTCACTGCGTTCTTCAGTCCGGTTCAGTCCAGTCCAGTTTGTTCGTCAGACTCGACGCTTCTTGCGTGGACGACATCCATTGTGGGGCAGTGGTGTCACGTCTTCGATGGACTTTATCTGAAGTCCGGCAGCCTGCAAAGCAGTAATCGCCGACTCTCGTCCCGAGCCTGGTCCCTTTACCCTTACCTCAACTTCACGCACACCCATTTTGCGGGCTTTGTTCGCCACCGTCTCGGCCGCACGCTGTGCGGCGAACGGGGTCGATTTGCGTGAACCCTTGAAGCCGATGGTGCCCGCACTGTTCCAGCAGAGCGTCTCACCGTTGATGTCGGTAATCGTGATTATGGTGTTATTGAACGTGGCCTTTATGTGAGCCACGGCCTTGGAAACTGTCCGTCTTACCACCTTGCGCTTCTTTGCTGGGGATGCCATTGATACCGCTCCTCTACCTCATTTCCTTAACGCTCTTCCTGCCAGCCACGGTCTTCTTCCTGCCTTTGCGGGTGCGGGCGTTGGTCCGAGTACGCTGACCACGCACGGGCAGTCCCCTGCGATGACGCGTGCCACGGTAACAGTTGATGTCACGCAAACGCGCGATATGCTGTGTTACCTGTCTTCTTAATGCACCTTCGAGCACGTAGTGACGCTCGAGATAAGCACCCAAACGACTCAGTTCGTCCTCGGTCAAATCCTTGGCACGAGTGGCTTCTTCGATGCCACAAGCGGCCAACACCTTCTTGGACTGAACCAGACCGATCCCGTGAATGTAAGTCAGCGAAATGACGGTCTGCTTGTCGTTGGGAATATCCACACCCACAACACGCGGCATCAGTTTTTTCCTTTCGCTTCAAGAAAACGTCACACCTGCTGGTGGTCGGGTTTGTTTTCACTTGCCCTGTCGCTGCTTGTGACGGGGATTGGTACAGATAACCCGCACTACACCCTTGCGGCGGACGATCTTGCAGTTCTCACAAATTCGTTTGACCGACGATTTCACTTTCATGACACACCTATTAATCTGCTTCCGACCTGTTCCCAGCGACGCCGCCCGACAGGCCGGCTTCGAAACCGGTCAAGTCAAGTCAAGCCAAGCCAGATCAACCGTTCCGATTCAGCCGGTTCGATACACAATTCGACTCTTGTCAAGGTCGTAGGGTGACATCTCCATCACCACCTTGTCGCCCGGAAGAATACGGATGAAGTGCATGCGCATTTTCCCGGAGACGTGTGCCAACACCATGTGTCCGTTCTCCAACTCCACCTTGAAGGTGGCGTTGGGAAGGGCTTCCTTGACCTCTCCCTCAACTCTGATAGGTTCTTCTTTAGGCATCACATAACCTCTATCAACTCGTGCTGCACGATACCATATACGATATAGCTCACAGCTTCGTCAGCACTTCCGGACCGTTCCTCGTGACGACCACAGTGTGCTCGAAATGCGCACTGAGCCGACCATCTTTGGTAACCACGGTCCAGCCGTTCTTGAGGACGTTAACCTTATAACTCCCGCAGTTCACCATCGGCTCGATCGCCAGCACCAATCCTTCACGCAGTATCAGGTCCGTTCCTTCACCCGAGGTCTCGACAAAGTTCGGCACCTTCGGATCTTCGTGCATCTTTCGACCAATGCCATGTACGACAAACTGACGGACCCACGAAACACCATCGTTTACGGCGTGCTGCTCCACGGCACGACTTACGCCACACAACAGATTCCCCGGAACCATCCGGACGATCGCCCGCTACAGTGACTCTTCGGTCACCCGCATCAGCTTGCCGGCTTCAGCGCCGAGATGTCCCACCGGCAGA
>JAIOTM010000405.1 GCA_021106755.1 Candidatus Cloacimonadota bacterium
CAATCCCCCGCCAGTTCGAGATTCCTCCTGATATTATGAAAAACTATATTAATTCTGCTCTGGAAGATGCCCGACAAAAATGTATGAGCGGGAAAGCACTAACTCCGTTTCTATTGTCTCAGATTGTGAAATTGAGTAATGGGAACGCGTTAAAAGCCAATATGCGGTTAGTGGAAAACAATGTACTTCTGGGTTGCGCGATTGCCACCGCGTTAAATAGTTTATCGGCAGGTAAGTAACGGTTATAAATCCCAGTAATTTACTCCGAATTCTAAATCAGAGATGTTTGAATCAGTGACATACAATGGTCTGGCATTACCGAGGACAAGACTTGGTTCAGCCACAGTACCATCCCAGTAACCTTTATAATCACCAGTGCTGTCAACAAATCCATCTCCATCCTGATCTATCCGCATCCTGATATTATAGCCACCCGCAGGTACTTCCCGAATCTCAAATTCAACCCGTTTTTCGTCTGTGGTGTTTTGGTTCTGGACAGAAATCGGTGTTGTCGTGCCAAGAATGTAAATGCTGAGTTCAATCTTACGGTTGACTGCGGCGTCATCGGGAAGATAAACAATTCCCTCAATAGAAAACACGCCGCCCAAATCAGAGTTCAGGACTATGCGGGACACATTAGTATCAGGAGCACTACTGGATTTCTTGCATCCTGTAAAAAACAGAAATACAATCAGTAAAAGGAGAAATATTTGTTTCATTGTTTATCCTACTACTCCGGCACGGATTAAATCGTGCATATGAAGCATTCCAATAGGTTTGCCACCTTCATCGATTATCGGTAGCATTGTTATAAGACTTTCTTCCATCAGGATTAGTGCGTCAACAGCCAACATCCGGGGTGAGCCACAACGCGGACTTGCTGTCATACATTTTTCCGCTCTCTGTTGTAAGATAGTACTTTCCTGCTCCAGCATACGCCGTAAATCGCCATCTGTAATAATGCCGATAAGTTTTCCACTTTCATCTATTACAGCGGCACAGCCGAGTCCTTTGGAAGTCATCTCGACAATTGTTTCACTCATAGATGTTTTGCCGGACACAACCGGGTTACTATCGCCGCTGTGCATAAGGTCTTCCACCCGCAAAAGCAGTTTCTTGCCGATTGTTCCTCCCGGATGAAACTGGGCGAAATCGGATTCGGTAAACTCTTTTTTTTCTAATAAAGCGACCGCGAGAGCATCACCGAGAGCAAGAGCCAGAGTAGTACTTGATGTAGGCACCAATCCAAAGGGATCGAAATTTTCAGGCACCGAGCCATCAATAACCACATCCGAACTCACCGCGAGTCGTGAAGTGAGGTTTCCGGTTATGGAAATTATCGGTACTCCGTGAAATTTGAGATAAGGAATAATCGCGATAAGCTCATCTGTATTACCGCTATAGGATACAGCCACAACAACATCATTGCTCTCTATCATTCCCAAATCGCCATGAATACCTTCAGCGGCGTGAAGAAAAATCGAAGTAGTGCCTGTGCTGGCAAATGTCGCGGAAATCTTTCTGGCGATTATCCCGGTTTTTCCCATACCAGTTACCACTACTTTCCCTTTGCAGTAAAAGAGAATTTCAACCGCTGTCTGCATCTCCGGACCAAGCCGAAGCATTGCCAGCCGAATGCCTTCGGCTTCTAACCTGAGCTGTTCTCTGACTCTGTCTAATGTATTTTCCATAAGCCTTTAATTTATGTGCCTGTCACTATTTGGCGACAGACACGCTCCTATAAACTATGTTCGTTCTTGTATTTCGCCACGGATAACCTTCAAAGCCTCGTCAAAGGTGAAAGTTCCCAAATCCCCGCTTCCATGTCGGCGGACAGCTATTGTATTAGTATCCTCTTCCCGTGCTCCGACAATATACATAAACGGGATTTTACTCATTTCTGCTTCCCGGATTTTGTATCCCACTTTTTCGTTGCGGAAATCACATTCTACCCGGATTCCCTGCTCACGCAGTTTTGTATATTTTCTCTCGGCGTAGTGGTTGTAATTCTCCGAAAGCGGAATAACCATAACCTGCACGGGAGCTAACCACACCGGGAAATTTCCCGCGTAATGCTCAATAAGAATTCCGAAGAATCGCTCAATTGAGCCAAGCAACGCCCGATGAATCATAAAGGGTCGATGCGCCTGATTGTCCGCCCCGATATATTCCATCTTGAACCGCTCTGCCAGATTGAAATCAAACTGGATTGTAGTAAGTTGCCAAAGCCTGTTCAACGAATCCTTTATGTGAATATCAATCTTCGGACCATAGAAAGCTCCACCACCTTCATCTACTTCAAATTTGATATTGTTTTTCTCTAAGGCGTTCTGCAACGATTTAATCGCTTTATCCCAGTCTTTGGCATCACCAACAGATTTATCCGGCATGGTTGCCAGTTTAACACGAAACTCCTCAAAACCAAAATCCTGTAACATACTCATTGAAAAGTCAAGCAACTTTTCTACTTCTTCTAACAGTTGCTCTTCGGTACAGATAATATGAGCGTCATCCTGAGTAAATCCCCGCACCCGCTTCAGACCATTAAGCGCACCGGAAGGTTCGTAACGATAAACAGTTCCAAGTTCAGAGTATTTCAGCGGCAATTCGCGGTAACTACGTTTGGTCGATTTATATATCTCTATGTGAAAGGGGCAGTTCATCGGTTTTAAGTAGAAGTCGCTACCGTCAACTTCAATCGCGCTGTACATACTTTCGCTGTAGAAATCGAGATGACCGCTTGTTTGCCATAACTCCGCTTTTCCAATGTGTGGAGTATAAACAATTTTATAGTCAGCGGCATAGTGTTTTTTCTTCCAGTAATCTTCGATAATCGAACGCACCATCGCACCATTGGGATGCCAGAGACACAATCCCTGACCAATATCATCGGAGAACGAGAAGAGATCAAGCTCTTTGCCTAATTTGCGATGATCCCTTTTCCGGGCTTCCTCAAGGAAAAGCAGGTATTTCTTCATATCTTTTTTATTGGGATAAGTAATACCGTAAATGCGTTTAAGCATTTTTTTGGAAACATCTCCCCGCCAGTACGCGCCGGAAGTTTTCAATAGCTTGATTGCTTTAATCTTTCCAGTATGCTCAAGGTGAGGACCCCGGCAAAGATCAACAAAATCGCCAAGAGTATAAATCGAAATCACTTCGTTATCATCAATGTCTTCTAACAGTTCAATTTTATACGGCTCATTCATCTTTTTGAACATTGCCATCGCTTCTTTCTTAGAAAGTTCCTGCCGCAAAAAGGGTAGCTTCTCTTTCGCGAGTTTGTGCATCCGCTCTTCAATTGCTAACAGTTCTTCATCGGTAAAAGATTGCTCCCTGTCGAAATCATAGTAGAAACCATTCTCAATTGAAGGACCTATAGTAACTTTTACTTCCGGGAAAAGCTGCCTTACTGCCTGAGCCATTAAGTGGGCACTGCTATGCCAGTAAACCTCTTTTCCCTGCTCGCTATTAAAGCTGTGGAACATTATTTCCGAATTCTGGTTTATGTGGTAATTCATGTCCACCAGCTTGCCATTCACTTCGGCAACAAGCTGCCGTATAGCGAATTGTGGGTTAATCCCCTCAGCAATTTGCAATGGGGAAACTCCTGTCTCAAATTCCTTTTCCGCTCCGTCCGGGAAACGGATTACAATTTTATCAGCCATAATTAATCCTTTATTTCATTTTTCATTATTATCAATAACGCAATAAGCGTTTTCTGTGCTACTTAGTTCAGTTTCAACTCGAAGTTTCTTGAAATCAGATACATCTTAAGATATTTTTCCGAAGCTTGTTGGGCATGAAAACATATAACATCGGTTACAGATTCATCACACGAAAATTCATTGGCTATAGACTTCAAATCATTAACAGCTTTTCTTTTCCAAAGCTCAAGTAGTTTTATTAGTTCTTTGTCCATATAATTCGACCTTCCCTCTCTACGATTCGTGAGATTGTAGGTAACCTTTTTTCTTTTTCAAAGCTGGCAATGTCCTTAAGAAGAAAATCAACCATTAAACCTATTCCACTTGTTTTTCTGTAGAGATTTGTCATAATGCACTTTCTCTTTCTCCAATCTTTTTTATTACTGACTACTATTGCAATGTCTAAATCGCTGTTTTGGTTTGCTTTATTTTTAGCATAGCTTCCAAACAGCCAGATTATTTCAACGTCAGTCATTTCTTGAAGAATTATTGTTTTTACAGCGTTTAGATTATCTTCGGTGTACATAATCTTCTTCCTTTTGGGTTTCAACTCATAAGTCTTCGACGAGTCAAAGCTTTTTCATTTTTCGTCACTGTTTCATTTCGTGTCATCGTCGCTATGCTCCTTACAACTCATAGGTCGCATCTAAGCAATATCTGTTTCGCTCCTTCAATAACGCATCGACATTTGCACGGCTATTTCAAATCTCGGGCTATTTTGCCCGCTGCTTTATCCAGTGCTTCCTTTGCCGACAGCTTGTTACGAAGTACTTTCTCAATTACATGCTCTTCTAGGTACTTACGAGCGGCATACCACTCACTTATAGGCGGCTCAAACGTAGAATATTCCAACTGCTCGTAAACTGTTCTGATTTCCGGGTTGCAGTTGAGCCGTTTTTTCAGCCCGGGTTCGTTAAAAGCACTCCGCCTCACAGGCATATAGTATGTCATTTCCGACCACCGGGCAGTTTGACTGGAGTCTGTAAACCATTTCACAAACTCCCATGCCGCCTTTTCTATTCGAGGGTCTTTTTTCTTGAAAATCACTACATTAGTACCGGATATTATATTTCGCTTAGTTTTATAGACTGGTATTCCACTGATACCCATGAAGAAATCAATTTTCTGTTTCTTCATGTATGCCATCGAAACACTTGAGCCTTCTATCATTGCCAGCTTCCCGGCAAGAAAGTCGTTTTGACCATCGTAGCCAGTCGATAAATACGCCAGATTCTCATCTAACTGAGTTTTCAGAAACTCAAGAGCTTCAATCCCCGGCTTACCGTTAAAGAGCGGAGTTTTATTATCTTCCGCCATTATCTCGCCACCAGCCTGTAAAAGCAGGTTCTCAAATTGCCACGCACTTACCGGAAATGTTGTGCCATAAACTTCGGGAGTGCCGTCACCGTCTTTATCTACTGTCAGTTTACGGCAGTAATCAAGAAATTCCGCCCAGGTCACGGGTGGTTTATTTGGGTCAAGATTGTTTATAAAAAGCAAGTCCTTGTTGTAATAGAGTACTCTCACGCTCTTGTTGAACGCGAACGACCACAACTTGCCTCCAAAGATATTTCCCTTTATCATTACAGGGAACATATCTTTGTAAAGCGAATCCCGGTAAGCTGGATCAGCATCTATAAAGTCCTGCACGGGAACAATTACATTGCCATCAATGAGGTTAGCAGTCCACGATTCAAACGCCTGTGCAACATCAGGGGTTTCTCTTGTCTGGATGCTTGCCATTACTTTAGTAGAGAGAGCACTGTAGTTTCCCATATTAACACTGCTAACGAAGATACTATCATTAGTCGCGTTGAACTCGTCCACCAACAGCGTAAGGGCTTCGCCGAGAGGTCCGCCCATCGCGTGCCAGAAGAGAACTTCAACTTTCTCATTTTTTGGCTGTTGACTACTGCATGAAAGCAGGAGAGCCATCGCCACAACTAACGCCAGTATTTGAAACTTCATACTTTTGCACCCAATTATTCTATTCTAAATTACATAAAAAAACCTCTATTATCATCGTCAATTTATTTCTATGAATTGAGGAGTACTGCCCTTTTTTCTACAATTACTGGTTTATACTTTTTTTGATTCTTAACCCGTTAGTACTCTGCATAGACACCCTTTGAAATACCAGTGATTGGATTACCAATAACAGTTGGAGTTTTACAGGCAAAAGGAAGACTGTAAGTTCAAGCTACGCAGAAACCTTCCTAATTCCTGTCCTTGGGAAACACTTTTTGGAGAATACTGCGTTTGAGAGGTTCTCCTCCAAGCAGAACATTGAGATTACTCTTCGCAGAATGGTTGTCTTCCCAGTATTCTAATGCTTTCCGGAAGCAGGCAATAGCATCCTTCTGTCTTAACTGATGCCGTCGCACAATTCCCAGATTTGAATATGTTACCGAGATTCGCCGGGGCAACTCCGTTTGAGCAAGCAGAATATCAGCAATCCGCCGCTCTATTATCTTTTCCCGCTTATGTGTTATATCCGC
>JAIOTM010000122.1 GCA_021106755.1 Candidatus Cloacimonadota bacterium
CCCAAGCCTTCATACGAATTAATGTTGCAAGTCTATGTAAACCCTAAGAAAAGGGGTGCTAAAAGATGGATGGAAGATAACCTGATACAGCAAAGTAGCAGTATCATGCGTTTTGGAATAGCTTACTCGCTACCATTTGTCGGCAGAAGCACAGGTCCAAAAGAGTCCGGTGACATTACGATTGGTGGAATTGAAGGTTGCTGGATAAACCTTCTGGCATCTGACCATAAGCTTCGGCGTATCTATTTAACGCGGGAACGGCGTGTAGTAGTACTCAGCTATAAGATTTATCCTGATTCAGTTGAACCTCTGGCTTCCGTGCAACAGGATATTTACGCACTTCTCGTCAGCTCTCTTATTCTGGATTTCAAGTAATGCCTGATGGTATATTAAACCACATTGTACATTAGCCTCTTGCGAATAGCGGCAAAACCGCTTTCCTGAGAGTCGCAGTGCCGGGAAAACCCGTATTTGACAGAATTTTTTTTGCCTGCCTGTAGGATGAAATCCCAATTATTCTATAAAAATCCCTTGCCAGATTGTATTGAATCAAGATTATCCAGTATGCGGAGGAATGACTATGACAAAGTACTATTTGATAATTGTAATACTCCTTTTTGTAACAGGTGCAGTTGCGTTGGAGATGACCTATTCGGTAGAACCTTTGAATCCCGTAACTAAAGAACTGTTCCCCGAAAGCTTACCTCGTCTTGTTAATCCGGGTGAGCCGACGCTTGGTTATCTTCCCGCGAGGATATTACTACCACAGGGGGTACGGGTCAGTTCAATAGATGTGAGTTTTATCGGAGATGTATCCACGCTTGAAAACATTTCAATACCACCAGCGGGTTTACCCTTTCCCTTGTCATTCAGGGGTTATAAACCCATGCCGCGAGAGAACCCGGCAATCTACAAGTCACATGGTAATTATCCTTCGATAGAATTCGCTGACCGTGGTGTGCAAGTTGTTAACGGTTATCAGGTGTTGCTTCTTGATATCTATCCTTACCGCTATAATCCAACAGAACACAAAATTACATGGAAGAACTCAGTAACCGTAAACATAACAACGGAAACCGACCTTGATTTATCGCAGTTACATAACAGAAATCTGTTGATTTCAGAAAAAACACAGGCTCGACTTGAAATCCTGGTAGATAATCCGCAATTAATCTCATCCTATAGAAAAGCACCTGTGAGTCTGAACAGAAACCTTGCCGATCCCACTGACCCATTTGATTATGTTATTATCACCAGAGGGTATGCACTTCACTGGTTTGATGATTTTGTTATCTGGAAAGAAGCTCAGGGGCATTTGGTGGGGCTGTTTACTGTCGAAGACATTTACAATCATTATACTGGTGCGGATGACCCTGAAAAAATTCGCAATTTTGTTATAGACGCATACCAGACATACGCAACTACGGCGACTCCGCTGGAGTACATACTGCTGGGTGGAGACGATGAACTTGTCCCTTACAGAGGTGCATGGGCGGCAATAGACTCTACTTTTGCTCCCGGCTATGATTACCATATTGTGGAAAACAATCTGCCCTGCGATATGTATTACAGCGTTCTCGATGGAAGCTGGAACGATGACGCAGACGACAACTGGGGAGAGCCTGAAGATAATCCGGATATGTTACCTGAAGTAGCATTAGGCAGAATTACCGCTGATTTAGAGCAGGAATTCAGTTATTTCTTTGCCAAGAATTACTACTATGTGGACAACGGCACTTATAGCAACGATGTAGCTGTATTTCTCGGTCAGGACATGAACTGGATACCGCAAACATGGGGTGGGGACTGCATGGACGAGATTATCGCGTACTTACCAGCAGGTTATCACGTTAATACATACTACGACAGGGAATCCACTTTTAGCGCGGAAGCGGTAATCGCGGCTTTCAACGATGGGTTGGGACAAGTGCATCACGATGGTCATTGTAACGAATCTTACTGTTTCGGTATTTCCTCTGGAGATGTGAATCAATTCACCAACACTGAATTCGGATTCGCCTACACGCATGGTTGCCATCCCGCCGCGTTTGATGAAGGTGCGAGTGGAGCAAATGAAAGCATCGGTGAGCATCTTGTCAAAAATCCGACAGGTTTGTTCGCGTTTATTGGAAACACCCGCTATGGTTGGGGGCAACTTGGCACTACTAATGGCGGTTCACAGCATTATCACAAGGCATTTGCCCAAGCTCTATATACCGAAAATGTTACCGAGTTAGGGAAAGCTTTACAGCGTTCGCGCGATTTACTTGCCGCTCAGGCAGTGGGAATCCAGGTTTGGCGGTGGATACACTACGAACTGGTGCTTCTCGGCGACCCATCTGTCTCGGTTAAACCTGTAAATGGAAACTTCCCATACCTGAGCGTAAGCGGCATTGAATTTGACGACAGCTTTGGTGATGGTGATAACATTGCTAATCCGGGAGAGCAAATCGGAGCAGTGATTACTGTAAAAAATGACTCGCTCTGGGCAGATTCCGGCGAAATTATAATGACGATTCGATGCGCTGATGGTGGAATCGTGATTATTGATTCTTGCGTTACTTTCCCAACTCTTGCGGCAGGAGAAACAGTTTCTAACAGCGAGAATCCGCTTCAGATAATAGTACCGGAAGAATCCGATGGTGGCAATTATACTCTTGAAATCAATCTTAGCACATCCTTTGCAACTGGCGAGTTTAACAAGACTTATCAAGCGAGTTTCGAGGTTAGCCTTAATCAGCAGTACTGGCCCTGGACAGGACAGGTTACTCTGAGAGCGGCTCCGGCAGTTCTGGACACTGATGGTGATGGCGATATCGAAATAGTGGTTCAGGATGGCGGGGGAGACATCATCATTCTTAACAGGTTTGCTGAAGAAGAGTTCCGAATTACCGGAAACTCTATGGTTTTCAGCAATTTCGCGATTGGCTATATGAATGACGATAACATACTTGATATAGTTTATATACCGACTAATGGAAATCTCACAGCGGTAGATATTTCGGGCGATGAGCTATTTGCTGTTTCTACCGGAGCAATGTATGCTTCAACGCCTGTGCTGTCTGATATTGATGGTGATAATAATCTGGAGATTATTTTTGAAGGTATTTCAGGACAGCTTCACGCTTATCATCACGATGGAGCAATAGTAGCAGGTTTTCCGGCATTGGGCGGAGTTGTAAATCACGCTGAACTGGCAGTAGCTGACTTAGACAACGACGGTGCCGCAGAGATAATTTTTGTGAACCACCTGTCTCAACTCGTGGCGATTAATGGAGACGGCACTCTTCATAATGGATTCCCGGTTGATACGGTAAGCTCCGGTGCTTTCTTTGGGGTGACGGTGTTGGATAATCTGCGTATAGTTGTGCATCGGGGTAGCAC